>CAZJOB010000001.1:0-505 GCA_964547435.1 uncultured Desulfatiglans sp.
CGGCTCAGGAGCCTTTGCCGCTGA
This sequence comes from uncultured Desulfatiglans sp., assembly GCA_964547435.1. Classification (GTDB taxonomy): domain Bacteria; phylum Desulfobacterota; class DSM-4660; order Desulfatiglandales; family HGW-15; genus CAZJOB01. Next base: position 25 of record CAZJOB010000001.1, read on the forward strand.
TAACCGCGAATATGTAACAGACGTAGCGGAAAAAGGCAATTTTCCTGTTGTCTGGAATGGAAAAGCAGCTTCCATACATATAGACCAAAAAGACTGGGCAGGAGTGATTCGCGCTGCAAAGGATCTTCAGACCGATATTTTTAATATCACTGGCGTCAAACCAGTGTTCGCGCATGAAACAGGGGAATCGGATAAGAATGCCATCATTATCGGAACGATTGGGGAAAGCAGAATAATAGAAAGGCTGGTCAAAACAGGCAAGATCGATACAAAGGGAATTTCAGGACAATGGGAGTCATTTTTTATTCAGGTTGTCAATGATCCCCTGCCCGGTGTGGATATGGCCCTGGTGATAGCGGGCAGTGATAAAAGGGGCGCGATCTACGGCATATATGATCTTTCAGAACAAATGGGGGTGTCTCCCATCTACTGGTGGGCCGGTGTGCCGGTAAGGAAAAGCGATTCAATCTTTGTAAAACAC
>CAZJOB010000001.1:515-26945 GCA_964547435.1 uncultured Desulfatiglans sp.
GGCATCTTTATTAACGATGAAGCGCCCAATCTGAGCGGCTGGGTGCAGGAGACATACGGCACGGTTCCTGTCTCGAATGATCCGCCCATTCCCGATGGCGTAGCAAACTACAACAGCAGGTTCTACGCCCGAATCTTTGAAACGATTCTCCGAATGAAAGGCAACTATCTGTGGCCTGCCATGTGGAACAATGCGTTCAATGAAGATGACCCTGAAAATCCCAGGCTGGCCGATGAATACGGCATTGTTATGGGAACGACCCACCAGGAGCCAATGCTGAGGGCGCAGAAGGAATGGGACCGTCGTTATCTCGGCACGCTGGGAACCTGGAACTACTATAAGCATCCTGATGTGCTTCAGAAATTCTGGAGACAAGGCATACGGCGCAACAGGAACTATGAGAGCATTATTACGCTTGGCCTGCGCGGGGCGAATGACACTCCAATGATACCGGGCGGGTCAGACAAACAAAGTATGGAACTGCTCGAAGAGATTGTGCGGGTGCAGAGAAGTATGATAGCGGAGGAGATCGATCCGAATGTGACACAGGTTCCTCAGCTCTGGTGCCTCTACAAGGAGGTTCAGCAGTTTTATGAGGCCGGGCTTCGTGTTCCGAATGATGTCACCCTTCTTTGGTCAGATGACAACTGGGGCAATCTTCGCAGGCTGCCCACAGAAGAGGAGCGCAGCCGGGCAGGGGGCGCGGGTATCTACTACCATTTCGATTATGTAGGCGGGCCCAGAAACTATAAATGGGTCAACACGATTTCCATTCCAAAGGTAATGGAACAGATGACACTGGCAAAGGCATATGGCGCTGACCGCGTATGGATCGTCAATGTAGGCCATTTCAAGCACGTGCTTCTGCCCATGGAGTTCTTTCTGGACATGGCGTGGAACACAAACCAATGGTCAAACAGGAATATCGGGCAGTATACAAGACTCTGGGCCGAAAGGAATTTCGGAAGACAGCACGCGAATGAGATCGCCGAAATAGTCGATAGATACACAAGATACAATGCCCGCAGAAAACCGGAACTGCTGTCGCCTGAGACCTATTCTCTTGTCGATTACATGGAGGCGGAAAGGGTTGTCTCGGAATTCAGGTACATCGTCTCAAGGGCAGAAAAGATATATGACAGTCTCCCGAATGATGCCCGGGATGCCTTCTATGACCTGGTGCTCTTTCCTGTAAAGGCCTGCTGTCTGGTAAATGAACTGTATGTCGCAGCAGGCAAAAACAGGCTTTACGCCGAACAGGGGCGTGCTCTTGCAAACGATCTCGCTAATCAGGTGGAGTACCTCTTTAACGAAGACGCCAACCTGATGGATTATTACAACAACACCTTTGCGGACGGAAAATGGAAGCATTTCATGGACCAGACGCACATAGGCTATACTGCCTGGTTTGATCCGCCTTCGAATATTATGCCTAAGGTAGCCAGGCTGGAACTTTCCAAAGAGGCATCCATGGGTGTATCTGTTGAGGGATCTGCTTCAGTATGGCCGGGAGAGGGAAAAAGGCCGTCACTTCCTGTAATTGACAGCTTAAGCAGGCAGAAGCGCTATATAGATGTTTTTAATCGGGGGAAAGAACCCTTTTATTTTTCTGTAAACACGAATGACCCATGGATTTTACCGGGCTGTAAGACCGGCACGGTTGAGAAACAGGAACGAATATGGGTCGCTGTTGACTGGAACAAGGCGCCCCAGGGAAGGAGCAAGGGGTCGATTCGGATTGAACGACCCGGATATGAAACTGTGGAAATCGATGTGCCTGTTTTTAATGCAGTCGACATAACACCCGATACTGTTGAGGGATTTGTTGAAAGTGAGGGTTTTGTATCCATTGAGCCAGAACACTTTACAGCAAATACAGGGACCGCTAATGCCAGGTGGGAAAAAATAGAAGGATATGGCAGAACTTTATCCGCCATGACAGTTATGCCTGTAAAGGCAAAGAGCGTCATACCCCCGGAAGAATCTCCATGCCTCGAATACAGGATGTACCTGTTCAATCCGGGCAGGGTCTTCGTGCTGGCCTACTTTGCGCCGACACTTAATTTTATTCCGGATCGCGGACTGCATTACGCGGTTTCATTTGATGACCAGGCGCTGCAGATTATTGATATTGTTCCTATGGGTTTTGACGCCCAAAACGGCAACAGGGAATGGGAAGATTCGGTCAGAAATTCCATTCGTATCAGTCGATCCGGGCATGAATTGACAGGAGAGGGATATCATACCCTCAAAATATGTATGGTGGACCCGGCTGTTGTGCTGGAAAAAATAGTTGTGGATTTGGGAGGTCTTAAGCCCTGTTATCTGGGGCCGCCGGAGAGTTATTACCGGAATGAATCAGCCCTGTTGTATAAGGAGAATCAATGAGCTGGCGGACAGGATGGTAAAGAAGAGGTTTCTGACAGAAACCGATGGGAATAGAATAAAGACAGAGGCACAGGGAATCAGAGTGTGGTAAGTCTCCTTAAGGGTCCAGAGGATCAAGCGGGTTTATCTGCAAGGCGTTTCTTACAGGATAGAATTCGTTCTCCTCATCGTTTAATATTTGCATATTACGATATGGAAGATAACCGAGTTCGTCCATAAACCGCTGCTCCATTCTTGGAATATAATAACTCTGCATCGGATCCGTGACTGTGAGTATCTTCATGTTGTCCGGTATGTTAAAACGATATGCCAATCGGGCCGTATTCCGCATATTTGTGGTTGTATGACGAGCATGAGGCTCTATCAGTATGGCGTTTTCAGGAATCTGCAATTCGCTTACCATGTATTTTTTCATTTCAACGGCTTCACTGTAGGGGGTCTTGTCCGGATGAACATGTCCGCCTGAGACAACAATAAGGGGGGCAAGCCCTTTTCGATATCTTTCTGCCGCCAACCGGCATCGTTGAATGCTCATCGGGTCAATGGCCACACCCTCCTGTTCCGGCCCCTGACCCGGAACCAGGATCAGGCTGTAGGAAAAGGCAGTCCACTGAATTGATGGAATTCTTTCAACAGTGCTTTTGTTCATTCCCAGTTCAAGAGGTTCATAGCGGATTGCCTCGTCTCTTTCGTTTATTTCAAGGGCCCGAAGACTGAACTTAAGAGGAAGAAGAAAGAACAGGCATTGCCTGTCCTGCTGATTGACTATCTCATTCAACTGTCCGCGCACCACTTCCAGGAACACGGGATCATCCGCCTCAAAGGAAATGGAGTCAATAGCCGGATACCGCGGTTTTTCACCTTTTACGTATATTTCCAGTATGTGGTTTACTCCCAGCGCGGCATCATTCCAGACATTTTCTATAAAGAGATCGTCGGTTTGTGTTTCGTAAATGATATAATGATCAGCATCTTCCAGCAACTGAAGCAGCTTGCCTGTTTCGGGATTATCGCGAAATATCTGCTTCAATCTGAGGCCGATGGCGGATATCTCTTCGGAAGTCCATTGTGCTGCTTCAGCAAGACAGGTGACTTCATTGCATTGTTTTAGCGCTGTTTTTATGCGTTTGAAATGGCGCTCTCTCTGTTCGGCCAGGACAGAATCATTTTTTATGATATCCGCCAATTCCCTGCTGCCGGCAATGCAATTATAAAAGGGAAATACCTTCTCGATGACAAGAGAATCAACCTGGTTGATTTGTGATGAATTTTGGCAGGCTGCAAGAAGACAGGCTGAACTGATAAGAATAAAGAAAACCGTTCTCTTTAAAAACCGGAAGGATTTAATTTTCCTGTCAAGCATCTTAGCGGGGTGTCTTTCGAAGGTTAACACTTTATTTTCTCCTTTTTACAAGTCTGTCAAAGTTGAACGATTTATTTTTAACAGCGATGATCCCAGTCTAACCTGAATGGAACGCGAGGTCAAATGGTATGGCATTGTTTAATTTTTCATCTATATTTAATTGACACTTCTCAGTCGCCTTCTTATACTCACCTTTCAGTAAAAGAGGTTAAACATCCTGAAGGTATTTTAATAAACATAGCGCAAAAAGGAGGTCTGGGTATGAAAAGGATTAAATCCGGAATAATGGCGACATTTATGTTTACGGCGGTCTTGTGTCTCATGGCAGTGTCGACTGAAACCATTGCGGCTGACGATGAACTGCTGAGGGAGATGCGGGATCGTGAACAGATCAAAGAGCTGATGTGGAACTATGCCAGGGCTCTTGACACAGGCAATATCGATGCCTTTGTCGCACTGTTCACAGAAGATGGACAGTTCGGCAGGGGGGAAACTGCTGTTAAGGGGCGAAAGGCGCTCCTTGAAATGATGGGGGCCTTTAAAAAAAGCCCTACGGTGGGTCAGCAAGGTAACATTCAGCGCACTGGATCCATGTACCATATGACCGCGAACCACTATATTGAGTTTAAAGATAAAGATCACGCTGTTTATCACGGATATTGGGTTGCCTTTATATCCGGAGGCGAACAGAACGCGCAGCCGACCATTGTGGGAGTGGGCAGGGAAGTCAATGAGGTTGTTCGCGTTGGAGGCAAATGGCTTATTCAGATGCGCGACATTATGCCCAAGGATTAGTAGTTAGTGCCCATCCGGAATTATGCCGTTTCTGGATGGACACCAGCTAGATATTATCTTCCGGTTTCAGAATCATCAAAGGCCGGCAGGTGTAATATCTTTTTATTGCTGCCGGAGAGAACCTGCAGTATCTCTTCCGGCAGTTTCAGATTAGTGGCAAAGATATCCCTGTTATCTTTGTCCCTGAAGTCAATCCCTTTTATGGTTACCGTGATATTTTTATCCTCATCGCGTTCTGTCACGCGAAAAGGATGCCATCCGGCAGTAAAGTCAACCCCCAGAAATTCAAGTGTCTTAGCCGCAAGTTCCATGGAATCCTTCACATTGTGAAGGGACAAAGTGCGGAACCGATGCTCTTCAAGCAGGCTTATTATTTCTTGTCCCAGCCCGCTGTTGTCGATTACAGCGTCCCTTCCATTGATGCTAAGAAGATAGTCCGCTTTTATTACCACGCTGAAATCGGAATTTTGTTTCTGGTATATGGGGATATCTGCTCCGGCTGAATAGACCTGTCCGACAATGGATAACATTTTTTCTATAACAGCGGCTTTGCTGTTACCCGGTTCAATTATCTCCGTGATTGCGGGCAGTGTTTCGCTTTCAGGAAAGGAAGGATAATCAATGGTTTTGATGCCGTAATGGGTTAAGAAACGCCTGATATTGTCAGGTGTTTTCTCATTGTCATCTTTCAGGAGGTTAATTAACATGACATTCTCATCGGTTGGCGATGGTTCGGGAAATATTCGAATAATCCAGTCGGCGTTTATATTAATTGATATATCGCCTTCCAGGTTAAAGGATTCGTTGTGGCCATACACCCTGTTGTAATCACACTGTTTTAATACTTTATGTATTGATGAAACCAGATTATCCTCCCAATCCAGGTGCACTATTCGATAATAATCCCAGTTGGACATTATCAGTTCGGACATTCTGGCAGGAAGCTCATTGTATAGATCAAGAATTATCTTATTGCCGTTTCTCAGGTTGAGGACAGGATATGAATCGGCATTAAGGCTGATTTGTCCCCCTGTCTGAAGGGGAATATAATGTTTTCCCGTTCTGATCCATTCCTCACCCATCAGACTGAATATCTCATTTATTTGATCACTGATTTTTGTCATCTCATTTCTATGGGTCTCTTGCTCCGCGGCTGAAACAGAGGGACTTTTTACAGGCGCCCTTGCGACTCTGGGCGAGTAAACCGGCAGTCTGATCTTCTGGCCCGGATAGATATTGTTTATATTCATGATATCAGGATTGATCTTTTTTATCTGGTTAAGGTATTCGTCAAAGATTAATTCTTCAGGAATATCATATATGTTTTTAATGATCTTTATAACGCTGTCACCGGGTTTTACGGTATATTGCGCAATGTCTTCTATATACTCAAGGGGCGCCGCAATTTCATCGGAGGCAATCTCGCGAATATCTTCACCTCCTTCAAGCGGCGTTATCACAAGAGGTATGATGATTTTTTCTCCGGGGTGAACAATATCCAGATTGGCAAAAGAGCTGTTCAGTTTTTTAAGGACAGAAATTATCTCCATCAGGTTTCTTTTTTCCAAAAGCCCCCTGTTTCTCAGGATCTTCCAGACATGCTCTCCCTCCTTTATGGTGTATGTCTCGGTTAACACCTTCCTGTCTTCGACCTTCACAATTTCCCTGTCCACTTCCGCTGTCTGAACAAGGGAGATGTCATATGTCTCTTCATTTGTTTCTTCTGACGCCAGGCATGGTACAAAAAAGGCAAAGACTATTGCCAGGATCTGAACAATAGTCAGGTAGAAACAGGTCCCTGTTCGACGTTTTGCAATCAAATTTTTCTCCTTTTGATAATCAAATCCGGGATTAATGAAAAAGATGATTATCCTTTTAGCTCAGGGATATTATAAGAAATCATCGAATCCCTGCGAAAAATCCAGAATAATTTGTTTATTTTAGGTATTTAGCCTGAAATATGTCAATATTTTTCTCAGTTTTATCAATAATATACTACATGTTGGTAAGATACAAATATATAATACATCATATTGTATTTTATCCTTTACATTTTATTAAAAAAATAGTACTTCTTACACGTTTAATTTAATCTTTATAGGTTATGCGGGAGGCCCGTATGAAATTAAAAAAACTCTCTATGGTCGGCTTTAAATCCTTTATGGAAAAGATTGAAATACCATTTCCCTATGGGATAAGCGCTGTTGTGGGTCCGAACGGATGCGGTAAGAGCAATATAGTGGATGCCATCCGCTGGGCACTGGGGGAACAGAGCGCCAGACAGTTGCGCGGCAGGAATATGGAAGATGTCATTTTTAACGGCGCGGGTGAGTACAAACCCCTTGGAATGGCCGAAGTATCGCTGATCTTTGAGAATGGAGACGGCTCTTTTCCCGGGGAATATGCCAATGAGCATGAGATTTCTGTAACAAGGCGTCTATATCGTTCAGGTGAAAGTGAATATCTGATAAACGGCGTGCCATGCAGGCTTAAGGACATCCATGAAATATTCATGGATACAGGACTCGGAAATAAAAGCTATTCCATAATCGGCCAGGGAAGAATCGGTTCCATTGTTGAGCAGAAACCCGAAGAAACGAGGATGATGCTGGAAGAGGCCGCAGGCATTACCAAATTCAAGAACAAGGAGGCCGAGGCCAGGAGAAAAATGGAGCTGACTAAAAACAACCTCCATCGTGTTGAAGATATCCTGGTTGAAGTGCAAAGCCAGATGCGGTCTCTTAAGAGACAGTCCGGCAAGGCAAAGCGTTACAAAGAGATTGGAAAGGAGATTCAAAGGCTCGAACTCATACTGGATTCAAATACATATAATGAGCTCAATGACAATTCGGGTAAAAACCAGAAGTCAACAGAGGATCTGATCAGCCAGGAAGTGGCCCTCACAGCCGAATACTCCAGAATACAGAGCGATATAGAAAAAATGAATCTTGAACTGGATGAAAAGGACCAGATCATCTCAAATCTCAGAAATACCCATTCAAACATCAAAGATGAATTTGCACGAAAAGAGGCCGCGCTCGAAACCCTTGCCAGTGAAAAGAAGATGCAGGCCGAACTTGAAGAGCGTCTTTCTCAGGAAAGTGAAGCCATAAAACAGCGCATTTTGAAACTGAATGAGGAAAAGGCCCTGTTGTTCGAAAAGGCGGAATCCCTGAAAGAGAGCTCAAAAGCCACTGAAGAAGAGATCCTGGTTATAGAGAATCGTCTTAAAAGGAGAAAAGAACTCCTGAGCGAAATCAAGGAAGAACATGAGAGGGCAAACAGAAAGGTAAGTTCAGGGGCAACAAAAGAGGCAGGCCTGAATCAGAAGACCGGTTATCTGAATCAAAGAATCGAAGAAATAACAGACAGCAGAACAAGGCTTGAAAATGAGATACAGGAGATTGATGCCAAAAAAGCAGTTCTTCTGGAGACATCGCGCGGCAAGAACGAGGTCCGGCAGGCCCTGGTTGAGAAGCTGGAAGATATAGAACGTGACATTCAGGAAAAACAGAATAAATTTGAGGAGATCAAAGGCATTAAGAGATCCCTTGAGGCTGATCTCAAATCAATGGAAAATGAACTCAGTGTCTCTGAGACCAGGCTTTCCGGTCTGAGATCTCTTACAGATAATTTTGAAGGATATCAGGTAGGCGTTCGAACAATCATGAAGGCCAAAGACCTGAGCATTAAAAATGAGGGCAGGGTCCTTGGTCTTGTCGCTGATATTATTCAGGTGGAAAGCGAATACGAACAGGCAGTGGAGGCGGTTCTGGCAGACAGGCTGCAGTATGTTATTGTTGAAAGCCAGGATGATGGCAAAGAGGCTGTAAGATATCTGAAGGAAAAGGCAAAGGGGAGAAGCAGCTTTATATCACTGAAAGACCTCAACGGGAATAATAACGGGGTTAAACAGAACGGGTTTCCTCTTCTACGCGATCTGGTCAAAGTATCTACCGATTCCTACAAACCTCTTGTTGATCTTCTGTTGGGCAATACAGCACTCGCGGATGACCTTGAAACAGCGGTATCGGCCTGGAGGAACAACGGCAGGAACACCACCCTCGTTACTCCTGATGGAGATCTGATCGACAGAAACGGTATTATAAGCGGCGGCAGGCTGACAAACGGCCCCCACGGGCTTCTGACACGCAAGAGAGAGATAGATGAACTCGAAAAAAGGGTGGCTCATTTTTCAAAGGAAGTGAATATACTCAAGGAGCGCCTTGATGGCATCAATAATGATGAAGAGGAAAACACTGTTATTCTGGGCAGGTTGAGCAGGGAGAAATCCGAATGCCAGGAAAGTCTTAACGATCTTGACAAGATAATCTTCAGAGTAAGCAATGAACTGGATCAGCTTGAAAGACTGTCAGAGCGGTTGACAAAGGAGCTCGAAGATAAAAATTCCGCCCACATAAGGCACACGGATGAATTAAGCAGGATCAGGGTTGAACTGAGAGAGTGTGAAGAGAATAAGCAGAAGGAGGAGGAATACCTGCTTCAAAAGGCGAATGAACTGAGGGAATGCGAACAGGAATATGATGAAATAAGGAGTGAGCTGGAAAGAATAAAGATGGAGCATAACCTCGCCGGTGAAGAAAGGAAGGGGTTCCTGCGGGAGATAGAAAGGATAGAGAACTATATAGACGAATCGGGAAACAAGCTGGACAGCATAGCCCGTGAAATTTCATCAGCCGAAGAAAAGCAGCATGAGTATGAAAGCAGGGAGAATTCCTTAAGAGAAAATATCACCGCCTACTATGACAGGCTCAGACAATCGGAAGAAAGGTTAAACCAGGCCCAGTTGGAGCGGAATGATTTTCATGAGAAGATACGTGATCAGGAAAAAAAGAATGAGTCTGTCAGGGAGGAGAGGGATTTGATCAAGGAGAAGATCAATCTCGCCAGAATGGAGCAATCCGAAATCAGGATAAAGATAGAAAACCTCATGAGCAGGGTAAGAGAGAGGAATAATATCGACCTAAAAGAAGTACACAGGGAATATCTGAATGAAGAGTATTCGGAGGCTGAGACCAGGGACAGACTTGATCATCAGAAAACCCTTCGCGAGAGACTCGGGGAAGTCAACCTGACTGCCATTCAGGAATATGAGGCTCAGAAAGAGCGCTTTGATTTTATAACGGCGCAGAGGGATGACCTGTTGAAGTCCATTGATTCCATAATGCAGGCGATAAGAAAGATAAACAGGACATGCCTGGAAAAATTTATGGAGATCTTCCATGAGACAGACAGCAAGCTGAAGCAGGTTTTTCCCATACTCTTTAACGGCGGGACAGCCAGCCTGAAACTGACGGATGAGGCAAGGCCCCTGGAAAGCGGCGTGCTGGTTGAAGTCAGGCCTCCGGGCAAGAAACTGAGCTATATGGGCCTGTTATCAGGAGGTGAAAAGGCCATGGTGGCAATGGCCCTCCTGTTTGCCATCTACCTGATTAAACCAAGCCCTTTCTGCCTGCTTGATGAGGTGGACGCACCGCTGGATGAGGCCAATATCGACAGGTTTAATGATCTGTTAAAGGAGATAAGAAAGTATTCTCAGATTCTTATGGTGACCCATAACCGGCGGTCAATGGAGATTGTCGACAGTCTCTACGGGGTTACAATGGAAAACGCCGGAGTATCCAAGATGGTCTCGGTGAATCTCAACAACAGCAGTTCAATGAATTGACAAGTGTCTTTATGTTCGTGAAAAAAGAAGAAAGAAAAGACGATAAGGAAGAGAAGAACGGTTTTTTTAAAAAACTCCTGAACGGCCTGACAAAGACACGAAAGGGATTTACCGGAAGACTCGATACGCTGATACTCGGAAAAAAGGAGATAGATGAGGACCTGCTGGAAGAGCTTGAAGAGATCCTTTTCACATCCGATCTTGGCGTTCAGACATCACAGGACCTTATAGAGATCGTTCGTGAAGAGGTGTCGAGAAAAGAACTCAAAGATCCGGTTAAACTGAGGCAGGTGCTGAAGGAAAACATAATAGAATTTCTTGATATTGAAGTACCGAAAGTAAACCGGCCCGAACCCGGAGAGCCCCTTGTTATTATGGTAATAGGGGTCAACGGTGTGGGCAAAACCACCACCATCGGCAAGGCGGCTGGTCTCTTCAGAAAAGAAGGCCGATCTGTAATGATGGTTGCTGCCGATACCTTCAGGGCCGCGGCTGTCGAACAGTTGATGATATGGGGCGAAAGAACCGGATCTCAGGTCATACGCCAGGGGGAAGGCGCTGACCCCTCGGCGGTTGTGTTTGACGCGGTTGACGCGGCTGTGGCCAGAAAAGTGGATGTGGTACTGATCGATACTGCCGGACGGCTGCATACAAAGGTGAATCTTATGGATGAATTGCGAAAGATTCACAGGGTAACAGGGAAGAACCTGCCCGGCGCACCCCATGAGGTATGGCTGGTTCTGGATGCCACGACCGGCCAGAACGCCGTTTCACAGGCAGAGATGTTTCATGAGGCCCTGGGTATTACCGGGGTAATACTCACCAAACTGGACGGGACTGCCAAGGGCGGGATAGTAATAGGCATATCCCGGCAGATGGGGCTTCCCATCAAATATATCGGCATAGGAGAAAAGGTCGAAGATCTGAGGCCCTTTAATCCCGTTGATTTTGTAGACGCAATATTCGCTGAATAAACCAGCCTGCATCAATTCCATAAATTTTTAAAAACATCCGGCAGGGTGAATGCGAATTTTTCACGTGATCTGCCGGCTGTCAGGGTTCGTGGAATCTCCTTCATCAGTTCTTCGGCTGTCCAGCTTCCTTCTTTTGAAAGCACCTTTTCCACCGGAGGGGGATCCATAAATATGCCCACATGACCGTGCAGGACCTCAAAAATACAGCCGTTGATATGATCGGCGGCCTTGCTTACCAGATAGGTGGCCAGTGCGGCCACATCTTCAGGCTGGTTATTCTCAAACAGCGGATGTCTCATCTCAGGGGCAGTGCCCCGCCAGGCGGCTATAGGTCGAAGGACGTTGCATGTAACTTCGTATTCAGCCAGCTCCCTGGCAACCGTGCGTGCGAAACCCACAATCCCTTCCTTGACCGTCGAATAGGTCGCCTGTCCGGGAAACCCGAAACCGATATGGGACGAGGTGCAGAGTATGCGGCCGTATTTCTGTTTCTTCATATAAGCGGCAGCGGCGCGGGTGCAGTACATCATGCCGTAGAGATGGGTTTTTACTGTAAGGTCCCAGTCCCCGGTAATAATGGCATCTATATTCTGATGTCTTATAATTCCGGCATTGTTCACAAGAATATCTATGCGCCCGAATTCATGAATTGCCTGTTGAATAATGGATTCCGCTCCATCCTCCGTGGCTACGCTCGCGTGATTAGCGACCGCGACGCCGCCCGCCTTTTGAATCTCTTCCACCACGAGATCCGCGACATTTGAAGAAGCCCCATAGCCGTCATGAGAGGCGCCCAGATCATTGACAACCACGCGTGCGCCCTGAGCAGCAAAGGCTATGGCATCCGCACGCCCAAGTCCGTTTCCCGCACCTGTAATTACTGCGACCCTGTCCTTTAACATATCCCCCATATACATATCCCCCTGTTATTGTTTCTTAACCTGAAATATATAGGAAAGTCCGAAGACCTGCAAGTTTATATTTGTGACCGCTAATGACCAAAATATTATAAAAACAGATTGTCGATATGGGTAAAATCAGGTGGTTATGAAATTATGCGAATCTGTGTTCAAAGGCAAAAAAATCATTTTCTATGAATATATAAAATTCCGGTTGATATCATTCATAAAAACTAATATCTTTAATACATTATTTATAAGGATATGAAATGAAATTAGGCATTATAGGTCTTCCCCAGTCAGGCAAAGGGACGGTATTTAACGCCCTGACGGGCGCCAGGGGCGGAGACGACAATAAAAATGTGAAAAAAGACAACAGGATCGCATCTCTTAAGGTGATGGACGAACGTGTGGATTTTTTGAGTGAGATGTATAAGCCCAAAAAGACTACGTACGCCCAGGTGGAATATCTCCTTCCTTCAAATCCGACGGGATCGGAAAGCATGATATGGAATCAGGCCAGGATATGCGATGCCCTTATTCATGTTATTCGAAACTTTCGGGACCAGGGGGGAATCAGCCCATCGCCTGAGGAGGATTTCAAACGCCTGGAAGACGAGATGATCTTAAATGACCTGGTTGTTGTAGAAAAGAGGATAGAAAGGATAGAGGCGGATCTCAAAAGGGGCAAAAAACCTGATGAAGAGGAATCTTCCCTGATCAGGTCATGCAGGGAACTGCTCGAAGAGGGCCGTCCCCTGAGAATAAACCGGGAGATTGCCGCTTCACCCCTTCTGAAGGGTTTTACCTTTTTGTCCGCCAAACCCCGGCTTGTTATCTTCAACAATGATGACGAGAACGAGTCCATTCCGGACTGGAATACAGTGTCGGAGAATATTGTCATGCACGCGGTAAGGGGAAGGCTTGAGATGGAAATAGCAGAGATGTCCCCTGAAGAGGCGGGAGAATTCCTGGCGGAATACCATATAAATGAATCCGCACTGGACAGGATAATAAAAAGCAGCTACGAAATTCTTGATCTTATATCCTTTTTCACTGTAGGCGAGGATGAGGTAAAGGCCTGGACAATCAGAAAAGATACAAAGGCACTGGAGGCTGCCGGAGAGATTCACACAGATATACAAAAGGGGTTCATAAGGGCCGAGGTTCTTTCCTATGATGACCTTATAAAGCACGGCAGCTACAAGGAGGCAAGAAACGTGGGACGGGTAAGGCTTGAAGGAAAGGAATATACAGTCCAGGACGGGGATATTATAAATTTTCGGTTTAATGTGTGAAAAAAAAGGTTTATGGTTTACGGTATACGGTATAGGGTTTAGTTTATGGTTACTCTTTCACCGTATACCTTTCACCGTATACCTTAAACCGTATACCTTAGACCGTATACCTTAGACCTGTTAGTTTTTACCTGTTACTATGTGAAGCTATTTTTTTAACGTGAGGCAATAATTATGTCAAAACTGAAAGCCGGTATAATCGGCGCGGGCGGCTATGGCGGCTGCGGCGCCATTGAGCTGCTTATCGAGCATCCGAATGTGGAGATAAAGGCCCTTATGGCCAAACATGATGTGGGAAGGCCTATCAGCGATATCTACCCCCATCTTCGTGGGTTCTGTGACCTGAATGTCTTTGAGCCTGATGATCCTGAGTGTCCTGATGATTTTGACGTGGTGTTTTATGCCACTCCTGATGGCGTGGGTCAGAACTGGGCTCGTTCGTGGGTCAAAAAGGGCGTAAGGGTAATCGATTACAGCGGTGATTTCCGGTTTAATGATCCCGCGGAATATAAAAAATATGCCTCAAGAATAGGAAAGACATGGGATCACGCCTCTCCGGATCTTCTGCCTAAATCGGTCTATGGCCTGGCTGAACTGCATCGAAAGGAGATAGCTAAAGCAGAAGTTGTCGGCAACCCCGGCTGCTTTGCGGTAAGCTGCATTCTGGGGCTTGCCCCGGCGCTGAAGAATAATATTATTGACCCCGGATCCATAATCTGTGACGCCAAGACGGGCGTATCCGGGGCCGGCAAGACACCTTCGCCCACATTCCATTATCCGGCCAGATATGACGCCATGAACGCATACAAGATATCCGGCCACCAGCATGTATTTGAAATTGAGAGGGAGCTTGGAATTGTATCAGGCACTGATATAAGGATAACATTTACGCCTCATGTTATTCCCCTGACAAGGGGCATACTGTCCACCCTCTATGGCAATCTGAACGGAAAATGGAACATAGGCGATATAATAGATGCCTACAGGTCTTTTTACCATGATTCGGTCTTTGTGAGGGTATTCGGTCCGGAAAGGCCTCAAACCAGCACGGATGTTCGCGGCACCAATTTCTGCAATCTCTCCATTAACATAGATGAAAGGACAGGAAGGCTTATAGTTGTGAGTCTCATAGACAACCTGCTTAAGGGCCAGGCCGGAAGCGCTGTTCAGAATATGAATATCATGTTCGGTCTGGATGAAACAGCAGGACTGATGAAGGTGGGGAGGTATCCATAAAATCACGGTTTAAGGTATATGGTGTACGGTGCAAGGTATAAGGTGTAAGGAGTAAGGTTTGTGGTGAATAAAATCTTTACCTTATACCGTATACCTTACACCGTATACCGTGATCACATACACACCTTTCTTACCTGGAAGAAATCCGTCTGGCCAAGAAAGGTCTTTCTTATTCCGTCCTGCATAAGGGTAGACATTCCGTCCTGTATAGCCTGCGCCCTTAATTCTTCCATCTTTGCCCTTACCTGGATCATGTTCTGCATCTCATCGGTTCCGGCAAGGATTTCATGAAGACCTGTCCTGCCCCTGTATCCTGTGTTTCCGCATTTTGGGCAACCCTTGGGCTTACAGAGCTTGAGATCATCATTATAGGGAAAACCCATGGCATCAAAATCGCCATTATATGTCCTTACGAGCATATCATATTCTTCACGGCTTGGATGATATTCCTCTTTGCAGTCCTTGCACAGGGTCCTTACAAGCCTCTGGGCGAGAATGCCGAGCAGGGCGTCCGCAAAATTAAAGGGGTCCATACCCATGTCAAGCAGACGAGTGATAGTCTCGGGCGCGCTGTTTGTATGCAGCGTGCTGAAAACAAGATGGCCGGTAAGAGACGCCTCAATGCCTGTCGCCACGGTTTCATGGTCACGCATCTCTCCAACCATGATAACATCCGGGTCTGCCCTTAAGAATGCCCTCATTGCGGTGGAAAAATCAAATCCGATCTTCGGCAGCACCTGCACCTGGCGCAGACCTTCCTGGGTGATTTCCACAGGGTCTTCAGCGGTCCAGATCTTTGTTTCGGGTTTATTGATATAATGCAGTGCCGCATGAAGCGTTGTTGTTTTACCGCTGCCGGTAGGACCCACAACGAGTACTATGCCGTAGGGTTTTTTTATCATCTCAGTAAAGACGTTATAATTTCTTTCATTCATCCCCATCTTGTCAAGGGGGATGGGTTCACCCGCGGCGAGGATACGCATTACAACGTCTTCAACACCGCCCGCGGTCGGTATTGTGGCGACACGAAGCTCGATATCAAGCGGTGCGTATTTTTTGAATTTGATCTTACCATCCTGCGGAAGCCTTCTCTCGGATATGTCCAGGTCGGACATTATTTTAAGACGTGACACAAGGGCCTGTTTGAATGTGTAGGGAATTGTCTGATAAACCTGGCACGCGCCGTCTATTCGAAATCTGATCACGGAATTTGCCTTGCCCGGGCGGGGTTCAATATGTATGTCAGATGCGTTTCTGTTAAAACCGTCTATAATCATCTTATTTACAAGCTGAACAATTGTACCGTCCTCTTCGCTTACACGATCCATTTCATCAAAATCTTCTTCTTCATTTGTCTCAAGCTGTCCAAGCAGGTCTTCGATGCTCCCTGAATCCTCCAGAATTTCAGACCTCTTGACGTCAAAAAAGAGATCAATCATCTGAAAAATATCGTCTTTCAGGGATACGCAGAATTCAAAGTCTTTACCCTGTATCATCTGTTTGATGGTGTCGCGCGCAGGCAGAAAATCGGGATTTTCCATTGCAACGGCTACCTTGTTGCCGGACTGGGATACAGGCACAAAAACGTTGTTTCTAAGAAAATTTACCTTCAGTCCTTTGAGAAGCTGGCCCGGAATAACCATTTTATCATCAAAGGCAATAAAACGCGTCTTATAAAAGGCGGACAGGGATTTCCCAATATCGTCCTTTGAAACATTGAAGTCGCTCATGAGGACGCTTTCCACACTCTTTTTCAGCTTGCGGGCGTTCTCCATGGCAGTCTGCATGTCTTTTTCTGTAATTATATTATTGATGATTAGAAAATCGTATTTTGTGGGTTTTCGTTTCTGAATAATCTTCTGGTTGTTAAAAAATGCGAGACCCAGGACCTTGGCTATCTCCATAACTGAAGACTGATCTTCCAGCGTAAAATGGGTTCCATCCTTCTTATTGATAAGCTGAATGACCCCGAGAAGGAACTTGTTATGGATTATAGGGGCTGCCAGAACCTGCGTTGTCCTGTAACCGGTCTGTGCGTCATAACTTTTATTGAAATTAAGCTCCGGATTGATTCTCCTCAGTTCATTGTCATCATAGGAGTTATTGATGTTCACAACCTTGCCGGAAGCAGCGCAATACCCTGAGATACTGGAATTATTTATATCTACTCGTATTTCGGCAATTTCATCACCGGTCTTAAATCTGGAAACGATCTGCTTTTTTGCCCCGTCGACAACATATATGGTGATACGGTCAGCCTCGAACAGACTGAGGATTTCTGCCTGCATATTGAGAATAATATCATTGGTATCCTTCGCAGAATGAATCTTATTCGTAATGTTATTTAATCTCTTCTGAAATCTGAGTTGCTGCTCAAGAGAAGATTCCCTGCTGGTTGTTTGTCCTGTCTGTTTTGCGATGGCAGCCATAACAATAATTGGATAACCTCCGTAATTTTTAAACATTTTATTTTAGTTGGTTTTCACAAATATGCAACATATTTATTTGCCAAATAATATTCTTTCACCTAAAATAACTTATAATAAATATCGGAGAATAAAGAGATGTTAATTGACAGTCATGCACATCTGGATATGAATGATTTTGAGGATGATCTTGATAAGGTCCTTGAGAGGGCGCGTGAAGGCGGTCTGACTCACATTATCACCATCGGGATCGATCTTGACAGTTCAATAAAGGCCCTGGATCTTGCAAAAAGATATGATTATATCTATTCAACCGTTGGTTTTCATCCGCATAACGCAGATGAAGCGACAGGAGGCATGCTTGCCCGATTGAAGCTGCTTGCCGAAGAACCTGAAGTGGTGGCCTGGGGAGAAATCGGACTGGATTTCTACCGCGATATTTCCTCGAGGGAAAGGCAGATAACCATATTTGAAGAACAACTGGATCTTGCCTTAGAAGCCGGGCTTCCTGTGGTTATTCATAATCGTGATGCGGACAGGGAGGTACTGGACATCCTTAAAAGACGAGGGAAAACCGGCCTTAAAGGGGTAATACACTGTTTTTCCGGAGACTATGATCTTGCCGTGAATTTTCTTGATCTGGGATATTACATATCCATCCCCGGAGTTGTAACATTCAAAAATGCCGCCAGGCTGAGAGAAGTAGCCGCGGGGATACCCCTTGACCGTATGCTTATTGAAACGGACTGTCCCTACCTCTCCCCTGAACCAAAACGAGGAAAACGCAATGAACCTCTGTATGTAACCTATACTGCGAAAAAGGTTGCTGAGTTAAGAGGCATCAATTATGAGGAACTGGCCCTGAAAACATCTGAAAACGCGCTAAGACTTTTCAGCCTGGAACAGGGGATCAGGTGACAAAATGAGTTTTCGTAAAATATCCGCCTCTTTCCCCCTTATCCTCGCCTCTGCGTCTCCAAGAAGAAGATATCTGCTGGAACAGATAGGTCTTCCCTATGAGGCATTGCCCTGTGATATTGATGAAAACAGTGTTAAAGGTGCGCCCTTTGAAATAGCATGCAGACTTGCTGAAAAAAAGGCTATGCTTTCCTGTTCGCGATACGAGGGCAGGTGGATACTCGGAGCGGACACTGTCGTTGTTCTTGAACACATGGTTATGGGAAAGCCCGGTAACGCCCTTGAAGCCAGAGAGATGCTGAAGCGTCTGAGCGACAGGGAACACGAGGTTATTACCGGATTTTCAATAATAAACCCATCCGGAGAGATTGCTGAAACAAGACATAACAGCACAAGTGTGAGCATTAAAAGACTATCTCTCAGGGAGATTGACGCATATATCGAGACAGGTGAACCTTTCGGGAAGGCGGGCGGTTATGGAATACAGGGAATAGGATCATTTATGGTAAAATCGATCAAAGGGTCCTACAGCAATGTTGTGGGCCTGCCCCTTTTCGCACTTATTGAATCGTTTATCAGGCTGAATGCTATTTACACATATCCCATGAATTTTGAAAAGTCCTGATTTATGGAGTTACCGGAGTGAGGAGCTTTTGGCGCAAGATCTTAGATCCTGTCCAATTCGGCCCTTACGGCCCGCCCCAGGGCTTTGTAGGTATAGGGTTTTTTCAGATAGATCCCGGCGCCCAGGATTTGTGTCTCTCTTACCCTTTCTGTCTCTGAATAACCGCTTGCAATAATCGCCTTTTGATCCGGATTGATTTCAAGTATCTTTTTATATGTCTCAAGTCCGTCCATGCCCGGATCCATTATCATATCCAGTATAAGAAGATCAGCGCTGTTGTTTTTGAGATATTCGATCGCCTCTTCCCCGCTTGAGACAGTAGTAACAGAATACCCTATCTGCGAAAGCATGGCTTCAGCTATTTCTCTCTGCTCCTTTACATCATCCACTATCAATACAGACTCTTTGCCGCTCATGAGGGTCAGTTCTTCTTCAGGGACTTCAACTCTTTTTTTACCTGACCTCGTGATTGGAAAATAAAGAACAAATGTTGAACCTTCACCCTCGGTGCTCTTTACGTCGATGTACCCCTTGTGGTCTTTTACTGTCCCCCATACTACTGTCATTCCGAGACCTGTGCCGCTTTTCCCCATCACCTTTTTTGTAAAAAAGGGCTCAAAAATCCTTTCAAGGTCCGGCGCTGAAATACCTGACCCGTTATCCGAGATTGAGAGAACCGCGTAATCGCCTTTATCCACTTCATCATAACCCTTTAGGGGGCTGTCCAGATAGATGTTTTTTGTGGATATAAGGACTCTTCCTTCTTTTGATATGGCTTCTACCGCGTTTGTTACAATATTCATTACGGTCTTCATCAGATGCACGGGTGAACCTGTTATATTAAGCAACTCATTATCCAGTTCGGTTTCAACCCTAACGTAATCATGAAATGACATCATCTTTTTATATTCGGGACTGTACAGATATTGGGTTACTATATCATTAAGGTTGACAATCTCTTCGACCAATACGCCTCTTCGCGTAAGTGTTAAAAGATCCTGTACAATAGCCGCTGCCTTATTCCCTGATCCCTGCATTGTAAGAATGGGTTTTCTTAAGGGGCTGTCTTCCGGTAATTGCATCAATATCAGGTCCGGATATCCGACTATTCCGGAAAGGATATTATTAAGGTCATGGGCTACTCCCCCGGCCAGGGTGCCCAGTGCCTCCATCTTCTGGGCCCGCTGCAGGCGTGACTCGAGTTTTTTCTGTTCCTCTTCAGCCTTTTTCTGATGGGAGAGATCGATTATAATCCCCCTTATTCCAATGACCATGTTTTCTTTTTTTACAGGATTGGAATGAACCGAAACCGGAAAGGTGCTTCCGTCTTTTCTTTTTGCGATGCACTCCACGCCATCCAATGTATTTCCCTCAAGGATCTTTTGATTGATTTGTGGCGATTTATCGTTTTTCAGTGAAGGCAGAATGGTATTAATATGCATCCCCGCTTCGATGTCTTTTCCGGAATAGCCGAATAATTCAGCAGTATTGCGATTAGAAAAGGTAATTTTACCTTTTATATCGGTTTCGAACACTATCTGAGGCAGTGAATTTGCGAGTTCTCTGTATTTTTCCTCACTTTCCTTCAATGCCTTGTCTGCCTCCTTGCGTTCCTTTATCTCGGTGATCAGTTTTTCATTTACATCCCTTAGCTCGGATGTACGTTTAAGGACGATTGACTCGATCTCCTGGTTCCTTGCAATAAGTTTTTCCTCAACAAGCCTGCGCTCCCTGATCTCATTTTCCAGATCGTAAATAAGATCGAGGTTTATATACTTGAGATTAAGAAACTCGATAATCTCCCTGTTAAGCCTTTTAGCGGTCATTACCATAATGAAAAGGAAAACAATGATAAGAAAACCCATGGCAAAATGGATGTCGCTGTCCATTGAAAAAAAATAGACTGTCATGGGAAGCATTGTAGGAATGCTGAAACAGTAAAAGGCGGGCATAACAGAGGCAAATACACCGACCGAACCTGCGACCATTCCTCCCAGTATAAAGGCAATAAATACCTGATAGGGCATGGAAACGCCCGGAAGCAGCAATATGCCGGCGGAACCCCATATGCACCCGGCCAGCGTGAGGGTGAAGAGAAGATAATTTCTGTATCTTATTATATTGCCGGGAGTAATCCCCCCTTTTTTATAATAGTTCTGTAGAATTATGCGAAAAAGACTCAGCGCCAGGGCAAGAAAAATCCATAAAAGAAGCCTTGAAGTAGGGACTACTCCCCTTAGAATAAGGTACATCATGGAAGAATTGATGACAGTAGCCATAATCCCGATTGTGGTCTGACCTGAAAGCCTCTTTACCTGGTCAATAAGAAGCTGTTCGGATTTCTTATCCATAGGATGATTTTCCTTATTAAGGTCCAGAACTAGATTATAATGCAAATATCTTGCCAATTTCCTGTAAATGTCAATAGTTATATTGGCATTGCAATATAAGCGCTGGTTTGGTAGATAAAACCATGCATAAATTGTAACATCAATTCCCAATGTCTCACGAGGTGTAATAAAATGTATACGCATGATTATTCTCCTGAGAACATAATCAAGGCCCTTGACATGATTCAAAACAGGTCCGGTCTGTTACTGATAGGACTTACCGGTGGAATAGCCAGTGGAAAGAGCGCCGTGTCCGAAATGATGAGAGAACTGGGTTCTTTTATAATAGATTTCGATATCCTGGCAAGGGAGGTTGTAATGCCGGGAAAACCTTCATATGAGTATATTGTCGAATATTTCGGCGCAGACATCCTTAAGAGTGATAATACTGTTGACCGTAAGCAACTTTCAAATATTGTGTTCAAAAACAGTGAAAAAAGGAGGAGACTGGAGGCATTTACCCATCCATTTATCTGGAAAGAATTTATCGGACAGGTCAAAGAGATATCATCGGGGCATAAAAGGGCGATTGTTACCGCTGTTATTCCACTTCTTATAGAAGGCGGAAAGGAGAGTATCTTCGACAGGATCGTGCTCGTTTACGCATCGCCTGAAATACAGATTAAAAGACTTATGGAAAGAGACGGCATAACCAGACAGGAGGCATTGAGAATTCTCAATGCCCAGATGCCCATCGATGCAAAGATAAAAAAAGCGGATTTTGTTATTAAAAATGAATCAACACTTGAAAAAACAAAAAAAGAGGTTGAAGCCCTCTGGAAGAGTCTGGGCGAGATTATCCGGGTTTGATGAACTCGTAGTCGATTGCTGTCTCCTAAAAGCACTGCTTCAGCAACTCTCTTACCGTTTCATTGTTCCGGTCGATGCCAATCGCCTCTTTTAATATGGTTTCCGCCAGCATGGGCTTGTTGAGGGCAAGGTAGTCTCTGGCCAGATGGATCTTAATATCAATGTCTTCTTCTTCAATCTGACCGGCCTTTTTCAGATGGGAAACAGCCCTGCTGATATCACCCTCTTTTTCCAGAAGGAGTCCCAGTTTGAATAGAAGATCAGCCCTTTTGGGCCTGTCTGTTACAATGGATTCCAGAAGCTTGATAGAGTATTCCAATAGTTCATGCTCAATACAGAAATCGATTATTTTTTCCCTGAGAGAAACATCATTTCCGGATAATTCAATGGTCATGTCAAAAACCTGTCCGGCCTTTCTGAACTCCTCCATCTTTACCAGGGTCTTAGCAAAATCGACGCCCCTTTCCAGATGGCGGGGACTGATGTCCATGGCCTTTTCCAGGTAACGGGCTGCTTCCTCGATATTGCCCTCCTTCAGATATATCTGTCCAAGATAATGAAAGGCAAAGACATCCAGGTCATTCATTTCCGCTGCCTTCAGCAGCCATTTTTTCGCCTCCTTGAGATTATCCATCTTATAGTATATATAACCCAGTTCACGAATCGGTTTTGTCACTCCGGGATCCGCTTCCATGGCCAGGGCAGCCTCCTGTATGGCTGCCTCATAATCCCCGCTTTCCTCAAAGGTCCTGGCATTTTTTAGATGATAAAGCATGGGTGGCGGATCATTGTATCTGTTAATTGCCTGGAAAATCTTTTCTTCAAGTACCTTCGTGGTAATGGGTTTGATAATATAGGCGTCAACCTCTGATTCTCCCATTTGTGCAACAACATCGCTGTAAGCCTCGGCAGTCACCATTACAACAGGTGTATCCCTCAAAAGCCTGTCATCCCTTATGATATTCAGCACCTCATTCCCTGACATTTCAGGCATATTGTAGTCCAGTAAGACTATGTCTATTTTCTCGGTTTTCATCAGGTCCAGCGCCTCCCTGCCACTGTTGGCAAAAAAGAACTCCTTGCCATAACCGATACTCCTCATCATCTTATAGATGAACTTTGTCATGGAAGGCACGTCATCCACTATCAATACGCTCATTTCCTTTGGGTCAATCATGATATCTTATCCCCTGTCCTTAGCTCTATCAGACAATTATTAAAAGGCATACATTGAATTGCCTGTAATCTCCTTTATCTCTTCTGTCATCATGGAAAGAGAATCCGGTTCAATTTTAAGCAGCCTGGCAGATTCGAGTGCTGAAAGGTCTATCTTATCATTATCAAAAACAGTATATCCCGTGTGGCGGGCGAGATTATTGGCCAGGTTTATTATCAATATCTCTTTTCTGGTATCGGGTTTATATTTTTCCCACTCGTGAAGCGCTGCAATATCCGCAAACTCCTTCTCAAATCCCCATTTGAGGAGAAGAGCGGCGCCAAAACTGGTGTGAACTTCCTGAATGCTTTCGATCAGTTCTTCCCTGTCATACGCCTTTGATTTTCTGGCGCCGGCCCCTATTGTCTTTAAAAGAAGGACTTTTCCTATATCGTGCAAAAGCCCCATCATAAAAAGTTTTTCCCTGTCACCGATTCCTGTTTTATCTGATATAAGCCTTGCCGAACATGCGCATGCCAGAGAGTGCCGCCAGATTTTTTCCATCAATTCCCTGCATGTATCGTCTCTGGTGACATACAGGCTTTTACTGGCGATTGCCGAAACGATGGACTGGGTCTCCTTTAATCCCAGCCTGGAGATGGCCGAAGATACGCTGTGTATCTTGTCAGCCCCTCTGTATAAAGGTGAATTGGCGGTTGAAATCAGTTTCATGGATATGACCGCGTCTTTTTCTATCAGGCGGGCCATTTCCCCGACACCTGAATTGGGCTTTTTCATTTCGGTCTGTATGTCCTGAATAACCCGGGGCAGAACAGGCAGATCCATCTTGTCCTGCTTGAAGCTGAGGACCGTTTCCATAACCATATCCCTCACCCTGCTCCCTTCTTCATTTTCCGGGCACTCCCCGCTGTTCAAAAGTCCGAGTTTCTTCAGTTTTTGCCCTATTATGAGCTTATCAAAGGGCTTAACAATATATTCATTGCAGCCCGCCTGAATGCATGTGATTATTGTATCCTTGTCAGATCTGGATGTGACCATAATGGCTTTCACGCTGGACGTTTTTGGAATCATCAGGCTGTCTTCTATCTCTCTTAACTTATAAAGCACCTCCGTGCCGTCCATTTCAGGCATCGATATATCAATGGCTACCAGATCAAAGGGGTCATTTTCCTTAAGGGCCTTTTTGAAGATGTCTATTGCCTCGCTTCCATTATCAACCGCTTCACATTTGCCGAAGCCTGTCATAATCTTCTTCATCTTTTCTCTGCTTACAATTTCATCATCTACTGCCAGGATTTTCATTTTTGTATCCTCATGTCCTGAAGATTCTCCGCGTAATCTTCAAGCCTTTGAAATTCCATTTCAAAATCAGATAGAATATGAGCGCTGCGTTCCAGGTCATTCCGGTCCGCGGATAATTCAATCGCCAGCGCCAGATCCGCAAGGTTCTGAGCGGTTAGATTGGCGGCCCCCCCCTTTATGGAATGGGCTTCTCTTTGCACTGTTTTTGAGTTTCCTTCGGTAATTGCCTGACGCATTGACTTCAGTTGTTTTTTGACTTCGGCCATAAAACCATCCATTACCCTCTTTAAGAGTTTTCTGTCCCCTTCAAACTCAAACAGGGCCTTTTGATAGTCTATCGGTGTGTCTTTTGAAGAGGGTTCACCGGTTTTTCTATTTTTTGAAATATTCGAAAAGTCCGGCCCCTTTTTATTCGAGTCAGCCTGTGATGAATTATTGTTTCCTTGAATCCATCTGTCAACCATAGACAAAAATTCGACTTTCCTCAAGGGTTTTGAGATATAATCATCCAGTCCTTCCTTTTTGCATATCTCTTTGTAACCCTTGATGGCGTGGGCGGTCATAGCAATAATGGGTATATGATTCCGGCTACCTCTTTCGGAATCCCGGGGAGCACGGGATTCTTCTATTTTCCTGATCTCCTTTGTGGCCTCAAAACCCCCCATTACAGGCATCTGAATATCCATCAGTATGAGATCATAGCTCTTCTTTCTGAATGCATCCACGGCTTCACGTCCGTTTTCCACAAGATCCGCTTTGTATCCCGCGTTATTAAGGTGTCCCATTACCACCTGCTGATTTGTAATATAATCCTCAACAACCAGAATTCCGGGCCCGGGTCTGTTTTCTCTTACTGCGCCGGCTTTATCAGTAGGATATGTTCCTGTGTCCTTTTGTGCCTGCATATCCATCATGATGTTTTCTTTTGGCTCTTTCCTGTTCACCTGACTTTTTATGAACGAGGCAGTGAACCAGAAGGTGCTGCCCATGTTTTCCTGACTCTCAACCCCTATTCGGCCGCCCATCAGTTCGGTCAATTGTCTGGCGATATTGGTGCCGAGGCCCGTGCCTCCGAATTTCCTGGCGGTTGATCCGTCTGCCTGTGTAAAGCTTTCAAATATTATCGCCTGCTTATCTTCCGGTATTCCAATCCCCGTATCTTTTACTGAAAACCGGATGACACTCTTTGTTTCAAGATCCTTTTCAAGCTCCAGCTCAACTGATATCTTGCCATTTTCAGTGAATTTCAGGGAGTTGCTTGTCAGATTTGTTAATATCTGTTTCAACCGGTAAGGATCTCCGATAAGATACCGGGGCGCCTGGGACGAAATAATACATTCAAATTCAAGACCTTTTTCTTTTGCCTTGAATCCGGTTATACTGGCTATCTCTTCTATAAGTCTCACCATGTCGAATGGAATCTCTTCAAGTTCAAGTTTTCCTGCCTCAATTTTTGAAAAATCAAGCACTGTGTTTACTATATTGAAAAGAGATGTGGCTTCAAGGATCATGGTGTCAAAGATCTGTTTCTGCTTGTCATTCAAAGCAGTCTCTTTGGCGAGCTCAGCCATGCCGATAATCCCGTTCAAAGGCGTCCTTATCTCATGACTCATATTGGCCAGAAAATGGGATTTACTTATGCTTGCTTCTTCCGCCTTTGCCTTGGCTACGGATAGCTCCCCGGTCCTCTCATTGACCATCTCCTCAAGGTGTTCCTTATAGTCTATAAGTCTCAGTTCCGCTTCTTTTTGCAGGGTTATATCCTCAAAAGCGACAAGATTATGGGACTCTTCTTCGTTTAAGTTGCGAATCTGATTGACATTTACCCTTGCCCATATAATCGCCCCATCTTTTCGAATAAACCGGTCTTCAAAGGAATAAATATTATTTTCAATTGATTCAGGATTATCCTCCTGTTTTTTCCATGGATTTTCACTCCTGGAATAGGTGATGTCATTAAGATCCAATCCGGTCAGTTCCCTGTAATCGTAGCCCAGGATTTCGCTCAGTTTTTTATTTACCCGGACAAGCTTCCCATCAGGTGTGGTACGCGCGATCCCGATGGGTGCATTCATGAATGTGCTGCTGAGTCGTTCTTCGCTTATTCTGAGCCTGTTTTCTATCTGTTTCTTGTCAAAAA
>CAZJOB010000001.1:26996-35183 GCA_964547435.1 uncultured Desulfatiglans sp.
CCGGCACCTCCCAGTTCAGACTTCCTACATGATCGACAAGCTCTTTGGCATAATTGTTGATAGAAATATCAGCCGAGGTAGATTCTTCAGCACTGGACACTGGCGGGACGTTTTCATCTGAGGTTAGGTCAATGATTCTCAAGGCATCTGTAATGGCGGACTTATAATCCTTTACCACGAATAGAGGAATTGCTGAGCGGAAAAGCATTTTGCCTACATTTATTGCCAGTTTCACAGAAAGCGGGGTGTTAAACCCTATAAAGCCTAAAATTCTGTCCTCGCAGGCGGTTATCCCTCTTGTAAACCTGTCACGCGCAGATTTTTGTATCCTGTTTTTTACGTTATCGT
The DNA here is from genome assembly GCA_964547435.1 of uncultured Desulfatiglans sp. Lineage (GTDB taxonomy): Bacteria > Desulfobacterota > DSM-4660 > Desulfatiglandales > HGW-15 > CAZJOB01. Next base: position 27,345 of record CAZJOB010000001.1, read on the forward strand.
AATCTTTCAATTCAAAATAAGGTTCTTTCGGGCCGAGAAAATAGTCGATAATCTCATTTCGTCTGGAAAAAAAATTATCCATTCCTGTTTCATCCGCTTTTCCTTTTGGAATTGAAAGAAGAATCCTTTCACCTATGAACATGAAAGTTGCGGAATAACCTTTGCCCAGATCAATATCAGTCCATTCCGGGCTGCTGTAAACAGGCATTCCCGTAACCGGGCATTTCCCGGCAGTGATAAGATTCAAGGCCAGATTATCCATTTTTCGGTTTGTCCTTCGTTATCGACTTTACATACTGTCCCAGGCGTGAGATCTCGTTTTTCAGCATGATGAAAATCCGGTCCGATTCTTCAATGTCGCCTGATTTTCCTGCATTTTCCAATTCGTATGCGACCTTTGATAGATCACTGGCGCTTATGTTCAGCGACCCTCCTTTAACAGCGTGGGCCTCTTTTCGGATCATTTCCGCGTTTTTTTCAATGATCGCAAGAGAAATATTATCAACCTGTCCTTTAAGATCCTGAATAAAATCTTCGAGTATCTCTATATAAGAATCCTGATCACCATTGAATTCTTCGACCATCATTTTGAAATTTACCGGATCGTGAGTATCGGATTCATCTTTTTTGTCTCCTCTGTTGTTATCTTCTGTGGAGTTTTCCTCATTATTCTCTATTCTCTTCATGATCTCATTTTGTGATCTTAAAGCTGTCCACTTATTAATAAGGGACAGAAGCTCATCTCTCTTCAGGGGTTTGGAGATATAGTCATCAAATCCTTCTTTCAGGCACCTTTCCCGGTAGCCTTTCATGGCATGGGCAGTCATGGCGATTATGGTCGGTTGATTCGAATTGCACTGGCGGGATTTTCCGGCCCCGGCTTCCCTTATCAGCCGGGTAGCCTCAAATCCTTCCATCTCAGGCATCTGAATATCCATAAGGATCAGGTCATAACCCTTTTCAATGGCCATATTCACTGCTATTCTGCCGTTTTCTGCAGAATCAACAATGTATCCGGCGTTTTCCAGGTGTTTTATGGCTACCTTCCGGTTTGTCGGATAATCTTCCACGAGCATTATTCGCAAATCTTTCCTTTTTTTCTCAGCGATGCTGTGCCTGGTGATTACCCCGGGTTCATTTTCTTCGAGATTGTCAGGAAGATTCAGAACCAGTTCGATAAATCCGCGAAGATCCTGAATATTATAAGGTCTGGTGAAATATCCATTGATCCCGATTTTTCGGCATAGATTACTGTCTCCCAGCTTGCCGACCGAAGTAATAAGGACAACTGGAATGGCATTCAGTCCGGAAATTGATCTTATCTCCCGGGCAATTTCAAAGCCATCCATGCCTTTTATTTGAAAATCAAGCAGGATCAGGTCAAAGGTTTCGCCTGATGAGAGGGACTCCTTAAGAATCTGAATGGCATTACTTCTGCTATCAGTATCAACCGGCGCCATTCCCCATGAGGAAAGATGATCGGCAAGTTCAGCCCGCTGCCGGCTGTTGCTGTCGACTATCAGCGCCCTTAAACCATTAAGGTCTTTGGCCTTCATGGCAGCAGTCTCTTTTCGGGGCCGGTCTATGGTAAAATATGAGGTAAACCAGAAGGTGCTTCCTTTGCCTTCTCTGCTCTTAAGCCCTATTTCACCGCCCATCATTTCCGCGAGTTGTTTGGATATTGTAGTTCCGAGGCCGGTTCCCCCGTAATTTCTGGTGGTTGAATTGTCTGCCTGAGTGAATCGTTCCAGGATAATTTCCTTCCGATCATCAGGTATGCCGATGCCGGTATCCCTGATCGTAAATCGAAGCTTTATTCTGCCGTCTGTTTCCCCGGCATTTTCAATTGCAAGGGATATTTCTCCTTCATGGGTAAACTTAAGCGCGTTGCCAAGCAGGTTATTCAGTATCTGCCTCAGCCTGCCGGGGTCGCCTACCAGATTTGCCGGTATCTTTTCATCCATGCTTAAAATAAATTTAAGACCCTTTTTCTCGGCGCTCGCTGTGGTAATACGGCATATATCCTGTATCATGACATTCAGATCAAAGGCCAGTTTTTCAAGATCGAGCTGTCCTGCCTCAATCTTTGAAAAATCGAGTATATCATTTATCAGTCTTAACAGAGTATCTGCCTCATTTAAAACGGTCTTTAGCATATCTCTGTGCTCCTGGTCCATTTCCGAATCCATTATCAGCTCTGTTATGCCAATTATTCCATTGAGAGGAGTCCTGATCTCATGACTCATATTCGCGAGGAATTCACTCTTGGCCATATTTGAGGCCTCGGCCTTTATTTTGGCCTCCTGAAGAGCTTCCGCCTGCTTTCGCGCGGAGATATTCTTAAGATTAACGACTATTCCAGTGAGCAGCCCGTCAACCGAATTAAGGGGCGTGGCAGTTAATATAAAAGGAGTATTTCCAAGGCTTTTTATGTTTTTTTCTATGTCGCATTCAAAATGTCTCTGTCCCTGTTGAATGCGGTTCATAGGACAATCGGATGTATGACAGAGGGGATTGTGAAAAATATCGTAACATTTACTGCCAATAATTTCTTCCTTACGGTTTTCAGATATTTTCAAAAATCCTTCATTAATCCTTAATATATTGAAATCTTTGTCGATAACCCATATCCCATCGCTTGACACGTTAAATACCTGGGTCAATTCGATATAGGCGTTATTGGCCTCTTCAGCAGTCCTTGTAAGCTGAGAATGAAGCTGCTCAAGCTTGTTGTTCTTTGCCTCAAGATCCCGGTTGGCGCTCTTATAGTCATTCTCCAGTTTTATAATACGATACCCTGACCTGATTCGGGCGATTACCTCTCCCGGGAGAAAGGGCTTTGTTATATAATCATCCGCTCCTGCCTCCAGGCCCTTGATCGCCTCATTTCTCCGGTCATTGGCTGTTATCATTATGATATACACGTAATAATTCAGCTTAAGATCGCGGACCCTTTGACATAGTTCGAGACCGTCCATTTCAGGCATTACCCAGTCGGTGATCAGCATATTCAGTTCATTTTCATTGAACAGCCGCCAGGCATCTCTGCCGTTCTCGGCAAGGAGGACTTTATGCCCCTCTCTTTCAAGGATCTTTTTTAAAAGGGTAAGGGATACTGAATCATCATCAGCTATCAGGATTTTCAGTCTGTCCATATCGGTTCCGGATGAAGTAATATTGGGTAACGCCATCGTATTCCAAATAAATCGGTTTTATATCATTAAGCAGATATCATGCCTGAATTCTCTAAAATTAAATATCTAAAAATAACAATAAGTTATAGACTAAAGCTTTATAGCATCGCGTTTTACTACATTTCAGTTGAAGGAGATTTTGACAATATGTCATGCATTTGACTGTTGAGAGGGATTTCTTTTTTCCAATAAGAGATAAGGCTGTTCCGCTAGTGATTTCATCTGTCAGAAACAGACACGGATCAGGATTACCCAGCGTGTTTTACTACCAGGTGGCTATCCCTAAGGACTCCCAGGCTGATATACCCCTCATCCTGAATATTCATGGTGAATCCTGTTGCCATAGGGATGGTGCCGGAGGCGTTCCAGATTACCTTAATATCATCGCCTCTTTCAAGCCAGGCCTTACTTCTAAGCAGGGCCATTGTGGAAAAGACTTCTTCATCGCTAACCTGTGTAAACCTTATGACAGGTTTATCAACAGGTTTTTTTACCGAATACTTCTTCTCCGGTTCATCCCCGTCATAATTACCCTCGATTCCGGCTTCACCAAGAAGGGCGTCAATATCATCCTGAGCAAGGAGTTTATCATCAGTGGTCATTCCTTCCATAAACACAACCTCATTTATACTCAATATAATTATTAAGATCTTTCTATTCTTATATCGGCAGAAAGCAGGCTTTTATTAAATTTTTTGTCGAATCAGCTATTCTTTATTGATTTGATATAATTCGCGAGAATGGCTCTGTCTGATTCATTCATTCCGCGAAACTGGATGCCCATTCCGGGCGGCCGGCTTTTATCTCCATCTTCGCGTCTGTTGCACCAGATAACCACGCAGTTGATTTGAAGAGGGGCAGGGATATTCGGCAACTGAAGCTGAAGCAACAAAGAGTCTCCCTTGTCTAATGGATTGTCTGTCCTAAGGAAAAGACCGCCATTGCTGATATTGCCGGTATATGCATTGAGAAAACTTTGTTTATCCTTGTATGACACCGATAACTTCTTTTTAAGCCGCGGTTCCTCTCTTCCTGATAATTCAGTAATCCTGGCGTTTAATTTTTTGAATTTATCCGAAATGCTGACCAGAATAGACCTGAAATCGGAAGAAAGCTTATTATATTCCCTGTCAAGGCTGTCGCGATCTATTACTCCAACTACAGTATCGCCGACCGCAGTGGCAGAGGCGGTCCTTTTTGTGTTGCCCAGAAAGGCGAGTTCTCCAAAGATCTCTCCCTCTTTGAGCAACCCCAGTATACACTTTTTGTCGTTTATTGTTTTTGATATCTCTACTGAACCGGATAACACCACATAAACCCAGTCTCCGGCGCTGTTATCCCTGAAAATGGTCTGGCCGTCTGAATACTTTTCTTCAGAAACAAGGGTCTGCATTTTTATTCTCCTTAACAGGAATTGATAATACAGTATAAGTGCCCAAATTTTTAGCATTTATTTAGATAAAATGATAGCAAAATTTTTATATAGGCTATATTATAAATTTAAGTTTCGCGGTTACTTGTTTTGTACATTTATAGGGCAATAACAATACTATTTTTTGCCACCCTTTTTATGGATTCCGTGGTCAAGCCACGGAATGACGGCCCTTTGCACATATTAGCTTTGTCATTCCGCGACTTGATCGCGGAATCCATGCAGGTCATGGAGAAAAGAACTATCAAATCTCTAAATGTCAAGTAGTGCATTTCCCCATGATTTTAGTCGCAAATATTTTATATAGCTCTGAAATATCAGATAAAATAAACATGGTATTTAATTGTGTTACCTGCGAAACTTCAGTTATAAATTATTCTGCATGAAGAGAAATGAATTTTATGAATAAAATATCGGTTCTGAAAAACAGTATAATGGATTATGCTTGGGGTTCAAGGTCATTCATAGCTGAATTGACCGGAGAGCCCTCACCTTCGGCATATCCCCAGGCGGAGATGTGGATGGGCACCCATGAAAAGGCCCCTTCAAAAGTCGTGTACAATGACCTCGTAATCCCCCTTGACAGGCTTATACGCGATGATCCATACGGGACACTTGGCCCGGCTGTAGCACGCAGATTCGAAAATAAACTGCCCTTTCTTTTCAAGGTGCTTTCGGCTGAAAGGCCCCTTTCAATACAGGCCCATCCTGATAAATATCAGGCAATTGAGGGTTTTGAGCGTGAAAATCTGAAAGGCATTCCCGTGGACTCACCCGCCAGAAACTACAGGGATTCAAGCCATAAGCCCGAACTCATCTGCGCGCTTGAACCCCTATGGGCCATGAAAGGTTTCAGAAGGATTTCTAAGATACTCGATCTTGCCGCGCAGGCGGGAGTTCGACCAGAGGAATTTGGGACAGACATGTTACAGGATCAGCCTGATGAAGAGGGCCTGAAGAGATTTTTTATGTTTATAATGTCTATGGACAGGGGCAGGCGGAAAAAACTTGTTCGAGGAATAGTGAAAAGGCTTGATAAGATAAAAGATGATGATCCGGCATTTGAATGGATTCGAAGATTAAGCATTGAATATCCGGATGATATAGGCGCACTTTCCCCGCTCTTTCTTAATGTAATCCAGCTTCAGCCAGGTGAGGCGCTTTTTATCAACGCCTGCGAACTCCACGCCTATTTGAAGGGTTCGGGCCTGGAGATTATGACCAACTCGGATAATGTCTTAAGAGGGGGCCTGACCACCAAGCACGTGGATGTTCCTGAACTCATTAATATCCTTTCTTTTCGATCATCTGATGTGAGTAAAATACTGCCCTTAAAGAAAGATGAATTTGAATCTGTGTATGATTCACCGGTAAAGGAATTTGCGCTCTCTAAAATAGATCTCCCTGAAAGGTCGTGTGTCTATGAGAGTTATAATACAAGGAGCGCGGAGATAATCATCAATACAAAAGGGAACGCGGAAATCAGTGATCACTCGGGAAATAAACTTCCTTTCTTAAAAGGGACATCAATGTTCATACCGGCTTCAGTAAAAAATTATTCCATAAAGGGAGAGGCTGTCATATATAAGGCGTCGGTTCCTATTTAGGAGACTGTCCGAGAATACATTTTTGCACCATTTTAGTCATTCCCGCCCCGAATCAAGTCCGTGAATAAACTCCGGTGGGAATCCAGTCATTTCAGGTATTTATAAATTCACGCCTGCACGGGAATGACAGCCTGAGCTATTCTCGGACAGCCTCCAAGTTAGAATTATATTTCAAATTTTAATGGTATATTTACACTTGTGGCAACATGCTCTCCACCTAAGGAGGCGGGCTTAAAACGCCATTTGCTTACTGCATCAATTGCAGCCTTATCAAAAACACCTTCAGGTTCTGAACTTATGACCTCGATATTATTGACTCCGCCATCACTGCCAATATTCAACCGTAAAAGAACATTTCCCTTAAGACCTATGCTTTTTGCTATTTCAGGGTAGACTGGGGCCTTCTTCAGGACAAGTTGTGGTTTTTCGTCTACTTTATCTATTTCAACAATCTTTTCCGCAATCGCGTTTCCAGCAAGAAAAATTGCCAGAATCCCCACCACAGTGAAGATTTTTATCGTTTTACTTAAATAACTGACCATACTCTATACTCCTCCATTATCATCTCAAATAGGGTTAACTCTTGTAGTTGCATTAACTTATAATGAGTTACGCATGATTTAATTTTTTTCTTTTTAGCTCTGTAAAAACAGAGATACATCTTAATTGGCATTATTATCGGCATTTTTTATAAAACCTTTAATCTTTGGTGAAGAAATTATGAAAATCCGGGGTTGTTTACATGAAATGTGTAATAGGGGGCAGGGAGATTATTTTTGCATTTTTTCCTCAAGCTCATAGACCATAAAATTGTCAGGGTCTATTTCTCTAATTTTATTAAGCTGTTCCAGCGCATTTTCCATTTCCCCTTTATCAACGTAGATCATTCCCAGGTAGTATCTTGCGTCCAGATTCTCGTTATCCAGTTCTACAGCCTTTAAGAATTCGCTCAGTGCAAGTTCGTCTGAAGAGAGGTTCCGGTAGGCAAGCCCCAGGCCGAAATGGTTGTCCGATCTGCCCGGTTCCAGTTCAAGGGCCTTTTTGAACACACGAACAGATTCCCTGAATTGGCCCATCTCTCCATAGGCCATTCCGAGATTAAAGAATATGCCTGACTTGTAAAAACCAAGCTGAATAGCCTTATCATAATAAAAGATCTCCCTGTCATGGTTGCCGATCTGTCCATAGCTGTAACCCAGGTGATACATTGCCATGCCGTTTGATGGGGCGCTTTTTATGTACTCTTCATGAAGAATAATGCTCTTTTCATAGTCACCGGATATTAATGCCTGATCAACCTCATTATCACAATTAAAGTCAGACCCCCCTGTCTGTCTGATCGGAATAGAGGAACACCCTAAGCATAAAAAAATCAGGAAAAAGATGGCCGTATATATGGTGTATATCTTTCTCATGCTGATACCTCCCTAACTGCCCTCCGGTTATGTAAAGAGATTGCCGGGCTATCTATTCTGCGCTCAGCTTAGGGGCTCGGGGATCTCTTGTAATAACCGGAAATATTCGGTGAGACCCTGTTGTAAGCACCTACTGAGCATGGCATGCGGCTGACTTCCACAACCTTTTGCTATTAACTCCTTTTTCCGCG
>CAZJOB010000001.1:35193-44800 GCA_964547435.1 uncultured Desulfatiglans sp.
AACAATAAAACAGCCCGCATGCCTGACTGGCGGTTGGCACGGCCTTACATAACTGCCCTCCGGTTATGTAAAGAGATTGCCGAGCCCCCTTACCCCCTTACCCCATTACCTCTTCAACCAATTTTTCAACAGGCCAAAAATAATATCTTTTATGCTTTTTATTTTTTTAAAGAATGATATACCATTATTCGCATATTAAACCAATATTAATCATTTATTAAACATGAAAGGAGGAAATAACCGATGTTAAAAAAAATATCACCAGTTATGACAGTATTAGTATTATTCTGTATCTTTCAGGCCCAGGGCCAGCAGAAAAAACAGCCTCCTCAGTACAGGCAGGAACCGGCCCCTGTTACTGTGCACGAAATCAGCCGGCATGTCTATGAGGTTCGCGGCGGCTCCGGGGCAAATTGCGCCTTTATTATCGGAGAAAATGAGGTCATTGTGATCGACGCCAAGATGACCGAGCAATCTGCCGCGGATATGCTCAAGGCAATCAGGTCAAAAACTGATAAACCGGTAAAAAAACTTCTCCTCACCCACAGTGACGGCGATCATGTCAACGGCATACCCGGATTTCCCGCGAATATAGAAATTATCGCCCATGAAAATTGTGCCGGTCACATAAGAAAGGCGAATGAGCCGGGACCTGTAAAAATCCGGTTGCCGGATATAACATTTTACAATCAACTGAATCTCTACAGCGGGGATTTGAAATTAAATCTTCTATATTTCGGACCTGCCCACACTGATGGTAACATTGTGATATATGTTCCGGTCGATAGGGTTGCTGTAATCGGCGATCTCTTTTTCAAGGGGATGGATCCACTGGTGCACAGAAACAAAAACGGGTCTTCAGAGGGGTTTGTCAACGTGCTTCAGAAAATCGCGGATCTGGACGCGGACATCTTTCTGAGTGGTCATGCTGAACCGGTAAAAAAGGAGGAAATAGGAGGTCTGCGTGATACAATAATAGAAAAACGAGAAAAGGTCATGCAGATGGTCAGTGAGGGAAAAGGCCTGGATGATGTAAAAAAGGCGTTCGGAGTCCCTGAAGGACAAAGCTTCTGGCCTTCTCTGGCAGAGATTATTTACGCGGAAATGACCGAAAAATAACACATGAAACATTCGAATGAAAGCAGTACTCAGATAATCCTGGACAGCATTGCCGACGGAGTGTTCACAGTCGATTCTGACTGGAATATAACATCCTTTAACCGGGCGGCAGAAACCATTACGGGGATAAACAGGTCTGAGGCATTAGGGAGAAAGTGCTGGGAGGTGTTCCGCGCCAGTATTTGTGAAAGTCTGTGTTCCCTGAGACATACGTTTGAAACCGGCAATCCTGTTGTGAATCAGTCTATCTTTATTGTAAACTCACAGGGTGACCGGGTGCCTGTAAGTATATCAACCGCTCTTCTTAAAGACAAAAAAGGGGAGGTGAAAGGAGGTGTTGAGACCTTCCGCGACCTCAGCCTGGTGGAGGCGCTCAGGAAAGAACTGGCAGGAAAACACTCCTTTCATGACATTATCAGCAAAGACAAGGAGATGCGACGTCTCTTCGGGATACTTGAGCAGGTTTCCAATGCAGACGCCACCGTTCTCCTGGAAGGGGAAAGCGGCACAGGAAAAGAACTGTTCGCCAGGGCTATTCATTCGCTGAGCAAAAGGGCCGGAGGTCCAATGGTCACCATCAACTGCGGGGCGCTTCCTGATAATCTTCTTGAATCCGAACTGTTCGGTTACAAGGCCGGGGCCTTTACGGATGCCAAAAAGGACAAACCCGGCCGTATTAAACTTGCCGACAAGGGCACACTCTTTCTTGACGAGATAGGGGATGTATCACCGGCACTGCAGGTCAGGCTCCTTCGTGTGATCCAGGACAGGACCTTTGAACCTCTGGGAAGCACAAAGCCCGAAAAGGCCGATGTACGCATTGTGGCCGCCACGAATAAAAATCTGGAGGCCCTGGTGAAAGATGGCCTGTTCAGAGAAGACCTGTATTACCGCATAAATGTGGTGAAGATCAATCTGCCTCCTCTAAGAATGAGAAAGGCGGATATCCCCCTGCTGTCCGATTTCTTTATACGTAAATTTAATCGGCTTAATGGTAAAAATATACAGGGTCTTGGTGATGAGGCCGTGCCTGTTCTAATGTCACATGATTATCCGGGCAATGTCCGGGAGCTGGAAAACATACTGGAATACGCCATTGTAATCTGCAAGGATGACTATATAGGGATCGAAAACCTGCCCGATTACCTGTTAAAGATACCTGCCTCCTCAAAGTTGTCCGGAACGATTGATGATACCGAAAAAGACCTGAAGGATGTGGAACGAAACTATATCAGAAACATCCTGGTAAAAAATAACTGGAACCGGAAAGCCACGGCTGAGGCCCTGGGCATACATCCCTCGACCCTGTGGCGGAAAATAAAACACCTTAATATAGACATGCCCGGTCATGACGGGCGATCAAAGAGATAAGGAGGAAATTATTATGGCCAAATCAGAATGGATTGACATCAGTGTCCCTTTTCCCGTGGATAGACCCATGCCCTTTTTCCCCGAGGACCCTCAGGCGCCTCGTGTTACGCGAATCTTTGACAGGACAAAAGGTGATCCGGTCACCATGTCGCAGATCAATATTAACTCACACAACGGAACACATATTGACGCACCTTTTCATTTTATGGCAGAAGGCACAACGATCGACATGATGCCGCTCGATACGGCGATAGGGCCGGCCCGTGTAATTGAGATTAAAGACCCCGTGAGCATCAAGCTGAAGGAAGTGGAACCAAACAACATCAAAGAAGGGGAAAGGATACTGTTTAAGACCAGAAATTCATCTTATGCCTACAACACGACTGATTTTGTTACTGATTACGTATATTGCGAAAATGAAGTCGCGTATTTTCTTAAAGACAGAAAGGTCCGGCTGGTGGGAGTCGATTATCTGACCATCGGCAATTTTAAGGACCTAGAAAATGTAAAAACAGTTCATGAGACACTTTTGATTAACGGCATTTACATAATAGAGATGCTAAATCTCGATGGTGTAGCGCCCGGCAACTATGAGATGATCTGTCTGCCACTGCGCATGGAAAAGGGTGATGCGGGTCCCTGCCGGGCTATTATCAGACCGATGGATTGATGATGATTTCAAATAATTATGGAGGAAAATTCGTGAGGATCAAGTTGCCGGGTTTCAGGTGTCTGGTTTCCGGTTTCAGGCCTCAGGTCATTGTAGTTTCCGGATTGCTGTTGCTATGGACAATGACGGCGTGGAGCGCCGATTTTGTGCGTGTGGATGGCACTCGTTTCATGCGTGGCGACAGCCCTTATTATTTCTGCGGAATAAATTTCTGGTATGGCTGTTACCTGGGCGCTTCCGAGGAAGGACAGTTGCGTCTGAAAAAGGAACTGGATCAGCTTAAAGATTTGGGCATCACCAATCTGCGCGTGCTCGGGGCGTCCGAGAATTCTGCCATTGAGCGTTCCGTGTCACCGGCGATTCTTTCCAGATCCGGCGAAATCAATGAATCCCTTTTAAAGGGCCTGGACGTACTGCTGGCTGAGATGGGAAAGCGTGACATGACTGCCGTGATATACCTGAACAACTATTGGGAGTGGTCAGGCGGAATGTCGACCTATATGTCATGGTTCAGCGACGAGGCGCTGATAGATCCGGGCGCTACAGGACGCTGGGTGGACTTCATGGCCTATTCGGCCAGGTTCTACATGAATGCTCAGGCTCAGAATCTTTTTCGCCAATACATAGCAACTGTCCTGAATCGGAAAAACATGGTGACCGGTGTGTTGTACAGGGATGACCCGACCATCATGGCTTGGGAACTAGCTAATGAACCGCGTCCCGGAGCGGACGGCGTCAACGGACAGCTTAACAAAGGAATCTTTCTCAACTGGATACACGGGATAGCGGCATATATCAAGTCCATAGATCAAAACCACCTGGTCAGCACCGGCAGCGAGGGATTGCACGGATGCCTGTATGACGAGGATCTGTTTATTGAGACCCACGAAGGACCGGTAATAGATTACGCCAGCATGCACCTCTGGCCCAAAAACTGGAGCTGGTTCAGGGCTGACCGTATAGAAGAGACTCTGCCACCCACCCTGGAAAAGGCAACTGATTACATAAATAAACACATTATTCTGGGAAGAAGACTTGGAAAACCGGTTGTCCTGGGCGAATACGGCATGGAACGCGATGAAGGCATTATAACGCCTGGAACTTCCACCACTGCGCGGGACAGATTCCTCGAACATGTTTATGATATTGTCTATGCAAACGCCGTGGCAGGAGGCCCGCTGGCCGGAACCAATGTCTGGGCCTGGGGCGGTCAGGGCAGAGCGATGCATGAGGACGGCTGGTGGCAGCCAGAAGACCCATTTACCGGAGATCCGCCGCAGGAACATCAGGGACTGAATTCCATTTTTGACACGGATACAAGCACACACAGGGTGATAAGTGCCCATAGCGAAAAAATGCGAGGGCTTAATTCCCAAAAAAATACAGTTGATTTTTAAACATAACTGGTTGATTTTATTAGAACCGACAAAAATATAAAATGCAGGTTTATCACACTCGTTCGCTATTCTCACTAGGAGGCTATCCGAGAATACATTTATTTCAACTTTTGGTCATTCCCGCGCAGGCGGGAATCCAGTTTTTTATTTTTATTTTCATTTCATTTTTTCTGGTCAAACACACAGCCTCTCATAAACAGATCTGCGTGTTGGCAATCCATAAAAGCATGATAGATTCCGGAATCAAGTTCCGGAATGATAAACAAAAACCTTGAATTTTGAATATTCAGCCACAGTTCTACTCACAAATTTTTATGAGGAGCCAGAAATATTTACTACTCTCGAAGGGATGTATTCTTTAATCCAACAGGTATCTTCACTGTTGGATTAAAATGAAGTATACTCTGCGTCCTCTACCTGTCCCGCCATAGACTGGGTGAAGGCGGATGACTCTGTGGTAAAAATCGATTTTGGACAAGAGTGAGCGTGACTATCTTTTCATAAAATCCAGAAACTCCCTGGCAACCATTGATCCCGGATCCAGTTCAAGCATTGTTTCTGCTATTTTTCTGGCCTGATCGAAATTTGACCTCTTATAATAATAGTCCAGGAGTGCGTATAAAAATTCCATATTCTCAGGTTCCAGGTCAACCGCCTTTTCAAGCTCAGCTTCAGCCTCTGTTTCCCTGTTAAGAAGCTGCAGCAGCAATCCGTAATTATAATGCACCCTGCCCGATTCGGGCATATTGGCGGCAGCTTTTTCCAGAAACAAGGCAGCCTCTTCAAGATTGTTTTTCTCCGCCAGAAGCAGCGCCAGGGAGTATGAGATCTCATACAATTCGGGATTTTCCCTGACAACCTCTCTTAACAGTTCTTCGGCGCTGTCCTTATCACTCAACTGATTATAGAGCATAGCCAGGTTTACCTTGGCAGGAAAGAAAAGGTTGTCTATCTTTATGGCGGCCTCATAATTCATTATCGCCCTGTCATTCTCATTAAGAGTACTATAGAGATTCCCCAGATTAAACCTTGCGAATGAAAAATCCCCTGAATATTCCATGGAACTTATAAACTCATTCAGCACCCGCTTAAATAATATTTTCTGCCCGGAATCCAGGTATTTTGAAGCCTCTCCGGCAAGCACTGATGCTGCCTGAATACGCACTGCCTTTACAGGATCATAAAGAAGCTGGGAAGCAAGCCTTGCCTTTTCCCTGTCATCCTTGAAACTCATGTTTTCAATTGCCGTTCGCCTTATAAGCGCTTCATCGTCAATCATGCTTGTCTCATAGACCCTCGCGGTTTCCTCTCGCGAATATGAATTTAAAAGAGAAAGCGCGGTGGCCCTGATGTTTACAGGGTAAAGAGAATCCGTGGCAAGTTTAATAAGATCGTCGAGTGTATCAGGTCTGCGATTTCTTCCTGCGTCGATGATGGTTCCATAATGTTGTTTTCGCCCCGGCCCGTACCATTTGGTTATCCATTCGTCGGACCATTTATTCATCTTATCAATATGACACCTGTTACAGGCGTTTGGTACAAGGATCTCATCACTTAAATCGGGTCTCGGAATACGAAAACTATGATCAGGCCGGTAGTCGATTACCATATAGTTTCTGCCCGGCATGTGGCATTGAGCGCATTCGGCGCCTGATCCCACATCAAAAAGTATCTTTCCATCATTCGATTTGACAGGTTCCCCTTCCTCCCCCTTGCTTTTGTGAAAATGATGTTCTTTTCTGTCATATTCAGCGGCCCTGTGACACTGAAGACAGAGATCATTGCCTTCTCTGACGAGTTTCGCGCTGTGGACATCATGGCAGTCGCTGCATTTGACATCCCTGTGATACATCTTGCTCTGAATAAATGAACCGTAGACATAGACCTCTTCCAGGATCTGTCCGTCTGAAAAATAAAGCTCAGGGGTGATAAGGCTGGGAAGCATGCTGTCAAGAAGGTCCGGGTCGGCGTGGGTGTAGTCGCCAAGTATGGCCCGTCTGCTGTGACAGGGGGCGCATAAATTGACCAGTTCTACGGAAGTTATTCCGGAGGTTCTGACAGGGAGATTAAAGTATTCCACAGGAGGACGTCCCATATCTGGCGTCTCGGCCCATTCCACATGTCCCGAGCCGGGACCGTGACACGCCTCGCAGCCCACGTCAATATCTGTCCATGTGGTTTGATATGTGCCGCTGTCAGGGTCATAATTCTTTTTAAGATTTGTTGAATGACACTCCGCGCACATTCCGTTCCAGTTCTGACCTGCATTTGTCCAGTAGAGCCAGTCTGTTGCATCGATCACGTTGTTTGGATAAAGGTCAAACCATTTCTTTTCACGCGCATCCCATGCAATGGGCAGACACTGCAAACGGCCGCCTTCAAAGGGAACAAGGTACTGCTGTAGCGGATACCAGCCAAAGGTATGAGTTATCTCGAAATCCCTCATTTCGCCGCCAATTCCCTGTGTATGAACAAAGAATTTGCCGTCTTTTCGATAGAATCGCGATGTTACACTATGACTTTCAAACAGGACATCACCAAAATCGCCCAGAACAGTCTCTTCACTGGCTGTTTCCATGGCATGGTCATGGTGAGAGTTAAGCCATTTATCATATTCTTTTCTGTGGCAGTCCGCGCATTTCAGGCTGCCGGTAAATCCATACTCAATTGCTGAATCACTCTCTTTCTGCAAGGGATTGAGACAGGCGGTCTTACAGAGATAAACAGGGACTGACATAATAATCAGGATGGTCGCTGAAAGACCTGCTATTATCCATTTCTTCATTTCAGCCCCTTCTTGGCGTATACAATCTGATCTTTGAGGAATCTGCTTCTTTGCATGGTTTTACTGACATTTACCCTGACGATATTATTTTCAATAGTCACAGGGTAGATATTAAGGGGCCTGGGCGCGGGGGGACTGGTTACGTTACCGGCAGGATCAAAGGTTGACCCATGGCAGGGACACACAAATCTTTTCTCTTTATCTATCCACGGCACAGCGCATCCCAGGTGAGTGCATCTGCTTGAAAGTGCGAGGAAGCCTCCATCTTCAAGCCTGCTCAGGTAAAACCGGCCCTGAATATTTGCGGTAACTGAATTTGCTGAAAAGCTGTCTGCTCGACCAGCTTCTATTATTAAAGGTTCATCGTCTTTTTTCCCCGCCTTGCCGTGACTTAGAAAGGAGATGATGACTGTTACAAATTCAATGGCGGCAATAATTCCCAGAACCGCCCAGAGCCTGCCCAGAAATGACCTGCGGGACTGTTTATCATCTGATGGGTCATCCGGGTTTTTATCTTTTTTATTTGATTCTGCCATAGGTTTTATTAGTTATCAGTTATTGGTTATGGGTTATTTAAACCGGTATTACCCCGCGAAAGGCCATACCAGTTTCATGCCCGGGCCTCGAAACCATATGCCTGTTACAGTTAACACAATGAATACCGTGAGAAAGAATACAAATACCATCTGCACTTTTTCATTCCTGTCAGGGAAAAAGTGTTTAACCAAAAGCAGGTGTATTGCATAATATCCAATAGAGGCAATGAAAAGGGGAATCAAACCATTGCATATAAGCGGCGACAGGCCCGGAAACAAACCTGTAAGGTCGGGAAGATATTCATCCGCGATAATGGCAACGCATGTAACAATAAGGGCTGCAGCAGATGAGACAACCGCAATAGACCGCCCCTTTAAAGAGACAAACCATACTCCCTCACGGCCCGCAGAATACCGGGTAAAGGCTGTTTTCAGAAGACCGGCAATGATAAGCAAAGGAATAATAAGGATAGCCAGCAGGGGATGCAGGTGCAGTAGAATTTCCTGAAAACCCATGAAATACCACGGCGCTTTTGCCGGATTAGGACTAAGTCCGGGGTTGGCCTTATCCCCCAGCGGCGCGTCAAACAGAATGGAAATAAAAAGGATGACGGCTATCATGATCAGGGCTGTCGCCAGTTCCCGTAATATCAGGTTGGGCACGGCAGGGACCTGAGCATTGACGGTGTTATCATTTGCATTCAAACATGAAGGAATAACAACACCCCCCGCCTTTCGCACATGCCAGAAATGAAAGGGCAGCAGTATGATCATAACTGCCGACAGCAGGGCCGTATGGGCGGCATAAAAGACTGACAGTGTGTATGAACCGACTTCGGCATGTCCCCTTATCGCGATTCTCATCCATTCTCCCGCCACCGGAATATAATCCATCATACTGGTGCAGATCGCAACCGCCCAGTATGACAACTGATCCCAGGGAAGCAGGTATCCGGTAAAATTAAAAAGCAGAATGATTATCAGCAATCCAAGACCTATAACCCAGTTGAATCGGCGCGGGGGATGGAACGCTGAGGTAAAAAACACCCGCAAAAAATGAAGAAAGGCTATTATTACGAGAATATTGGCAGACCAGAAATGAATATTGCGAATAAATTTTCCGAAAAGAGTCTTATTTTCCAGATAAACAATGGACTCGTAAGCCCTGTCAGGAAAAGGCAGGTAAAAGAACTTGAGAAGAACGCCCGTGACGAATAACATAATTATAAGGATAAAGGCCATTCCGCCCAGACCGAAGGTCAGCTTAAAGTCAAGCGCCCTGACTTGCACCATCCTTGGTCTGAAATGTAAGATGAGACTTTTATGCATTACAGTTATTCCTGCCGGTTTTTTCTGGATATTGATCAGTTCTCTTCTTTCGTCCTTACCTTCGACAACATTAGAATTCACATACTATTACCTATCAATCTATGAGTCAATATTATGGAACACTGTTGTCCAAAATAAAGTGAAAAAGGCATACCGCCATTAATGAGATCGGGGACAGTTGCCAATCAATCGTAGGGGCGGGCCTTGCGTCCGCCCGGTTTGTCAGGCACGAAACCGGTTGCACCTGGAAACCAAAGATGCCCCGGAGCTCTTCATTTCATGACCGAAGGGCATCCGCGTTATGCCGAGGAAGCAGATTGTCAGGCGTGCAGAAAGGGTTCTGTTTTTTGCAATTCGAATCCTTCATTATAAGTGATTGACTCGGCATGCTGCACGCCCT
>CAZJOB010000002.1:0-26193 GCA_964547435.1 uncultured Desulfatiglans sp.
GGGCATAGCCGTCAGGCTAAGGGGATTATGTAAACATATTGAAGGGTTACAGATGACTACAGAAAAGAGGGGGCCATATGAGGCCCCTGTCAGTAGCTTCATAACAATTCCTTTATATGTTTAAAGAGGCCGATTCTTTAAATTCGCCTGTGGGAGCAGAAGAAGTGATCGGCAAAACTTCTTGAAAAGCGCCTTTAGAATAGGGTTTTATTAGGAAAAAATCAAGAGATAACTTAGCAGAATTACAGAATTATTTAGATTTAGAGGTTGATTCATTTTTTTCAGCTCAAGAGTTGAATCAACTAGCCAGAGAGACCCAATTTGTTCAGCGGGAAGGGAAAATAAATGGTAGCGTGTTTTTTGATTTGATTGTTTTTCACAGTGAAAATCTTAAAGCTCAAAGCCTAAATGATTTATCAATCATATTAAAGGATAGGCATGATATTGAGATACAGAAACAAAGTTTGCATGAAAGGTTTAATAAACATGCTTTGTATTTTTTAAAAAGGGCATTGGAAAAGATGCTGGAAAGACAGTTAGGTCAGGAATTTTTACGCCCTGATGATTTCAAGGGGTTTAAGCGAATACTTATTAAAGATTCAACCTGTTTTCAAATAGATGAATCATTGGCGCAATGTTACCCTGGAAGCGGAGGTGGTGGTTCTGATGCATCAATAAGGATCCAGTTTGAATATGACGTTTTATCAGGGAAAATAAATGATCTTTCAGTAAATGCTTTTAACAGACAGGATGCGACGGATTCCCTGGCAACGGTTGAAATGACCCGTGAAGGAGATCTTATAATAAGGGATCTGGCTTATATGAGTTTGAAGGTGTTAAAATCATTTATTGCAGGAAAAAGGTATTTTTTTTGTAGAGTAAATCCAATTGTAAAGATTCTTGAGAAGAGTGAAGATGGCTTTGAATGCTTAGACATAGTCAAAATTACAAATTACATGAAAAAACATGAATTACAATATCTTGAGAAAGAAATGTATTTGGGCCTTACTGAAAAAATGAAAGTGCGAATGATACTGTATCTGGTGCCGGAAGAAGAAGTTGCCAGGAGGATAAGGAAAGCGGAACAAAATAATAAAAAGAAATGCCGAAAACCTGTTAGTAAGGAATACAAGGCCAGAGCATCCTTGAATTTTTTTATAACCAACGCACCACCAAGTCTCATTCCAATAGAAAAAGCCTGGAACTTCTATCGGTTAAGATGGCAAATAGAGTTGATTTTTAAGATCTGGAAATCTATTTGCGACATTGAGAAAGTAAAGAAAGTGAAGAAACACCGCTTGGAATGCTATATCTATTCCAAGTTGATAATGATTGTATTAGGGTGGAAAATACTATGGTGCACTGCTAAGGAGTTGTTCTTGCGTGAGAAAAAGGCCCTGAGTTTCTTGAAGGCAGCGAAAACACTGTTTTCTCAAAAATTATGCAAATTACGTGATGCATTAGTAGCTGAAAGAAAAGAGGACATTGAATCTTTTATCAGAAAATTTTATGACATAAGCAGATTAAAGCATTTACTTGAAAGACGATATGAAAAACCCAACTCTTTTGAACTATTATTGGATTGTCTAAGCAATAGGGGTATGACTGAAAAAAGTCAAAGTTTATCCTTAGCCTGACGGCTATGGGATACAGGGGGATTTGATATAGAGGTCAATAAATAAATATGGTAAAACTGGAAAACATACACAAGACATATTACAACGGCAGCCCTCTTCATGTGCTCAAGGGCATAGACCTTCATATTGAAGAAGGGGAATTTGTATCTATTATGGGATCATCCGGTTCAGGAAAATCCACCCTGTTGAATATAATCGGCATTCTGGACAATTACGACAAGGGTGAATACCGGCTTGGCGGAACACATATTCTTAATCTCAGCGAAAAAAAGGCTGCCTGGTTCCGCAACAGGATGATTGGTTTTGTGTTTCAGTCCTTTAACCTGATAAGCTTCAAGAATGCACTGGAAAATGTGGCCCTTCCTCTTTACTACCAGAACATCAGCCGAAAAAAACGAAATTCCATTGCCATGGAATACCTCGAAAAAATGGAACTGAAGGACTGGGCGGATCATACTCCGAATGAGCTTTCAGGGGGTCAGAAACAGAGAATCGCCATAGCCCGCGCCATGGTTACAAAACCCCGGGTGATTGTAGCGGATGAACCCACGGGCGCACTTGACAGCGCCACATCCATAGAGGTCATGAAGCTGCTTCAGGAGATCAATAATGAAGGAGTAACAATTATAATCGTGACCCACGAAAAGGATATATCCCTGATGACAAAAAGGGTGGTTAAACTTAATGATGGAGTTATTGACGACAGGATATAAGAAATTAATTTTAAAATCCTTGCGCCTTGTGCCCTGCGCCTTGCGCCTGGCCCAACTTAATTATGAGAATTAACCAATTGCAATCAACGTTAAAATTTTTAATAAGCAATCAAAGGATTGTTGTTCATGTTTGATCTCGATTCCTGGCAGGAGATAATAAGCGTTCTCGGCAAGAACAGGCTCAGGGCCGTTCTTACCGGTTTCAGCGTGGCATGGGGCATCTTTATGCTTATTATCCTGCTCGGAGCGGGAAACGGGTTTGAAAACGCCATGAGAAAGGGTTTTTCAAACTCCCTTATTAACAGCATGTGGATATGGGCGGGAAAGACCACCAAACCCTACAAAGGAATGAATCCCGGCAGGTATATCCGGTTGACCAATAAAGACTATGATCAGTTAAAAGAGAATATTCCGGAAGTGGAACTCATATCTTCAGTATACAATCCCTGGGGTCAAAGCTATGTGGCATATAATGGAAAATCGGTTAAGTATCGCATTACCTCAGTGTATCCCGACTATCAGACCATTGACAAGATCACCTTCATTGAAGGCCGGCCCATCAACAATCTTGATATTCTCGAAAAAAGAAAGGTAGCTATCATTACAGAAGAGGTAAAAAATGAGCTCTTCAATAATAAAAACGCGGTTGGTGAAGATATTAACGTCAACGGCTTTTATATGAAGGTCATCGGAGTGGTAAAAGACAAGGACAGAAACAACAACCAGACCATAGGACTTCCCATCACCACGGCGCAGATGCTTTTCGGAGGCAGAAAGGACATCTCTAATCTGGCCCTCACTATCCCTGTCTCGACCAAACTGAAAGAATCTCTTGAAATCGAAGATAAGATCCGGAAACAGATAGCCATGAACCACAATTTTGATCCTGAAGACAACAGGGCCGTATTTGTATCAAACAGCGCGGAGCAGGCCGGGAGATTCCTGACAGTTATAAATTCCATCAGGATATTCGTATGGGTAATCGGTATTATGACCATTGTGGCGGGCATTGTCGGAGTCAGCAATATAATGACCATTGTGGTAAAGGAGCGCACCAGGGAGATCGGCATCAGAAAGGCATTGGGAGCAAGGCCTGTTTCAATAACCGGAATGATAATGCAGGAGGCTATGCTGATTACATCTGTGTCGGGATTTACAGGACTTCTTCTGGGAATCGGGCTGCTTGAACTTATAAGAACAAAGATGCCGGCAAACGACTATTTTTATAATCCCGAGGCAGATATAAGGATTGCAGTGAGCGCGACTCTCTTTCTGATAGCAGCCGGCCTGCTTGCAGGATTTTTCCCCGCGCGAAGGGCCGCAGGAATAAAACCGATTGTGGCATTGAGGGACGAGTAAGATGTTTGACAGAGACCTCTGGCAGGAAGTTTTTCATATCCTTAAAAAAAACAAGACACGCACCATGTTAACAGGTTTTGGCGTGTTCTGGGGCATATTCATGCTTGTAGTAATGCTTGGCGCCGGGAAAGGGCTTAAAAACGGCGTGTTTTACGGCCTGGGCGATCTCGCTCTGAACAGCCTTTTTATCTGGACCAATTCCACCACGATTCCATACGAAGGATTTGACAAGGGCCGTTACTGGAACTTTACGAATGAAGATACAATCGCGCTCAGAGATAATATCCCTGAAATAGAGGTGCTGGCGCCAAGGATGAACGCCCGGGGAGGAGATGTTGAGGTTTCGCGTGACAACCGGAGTGACATGTTCCGGATCATGGGGGACACGCCCGAATATCTGAGAATTGAACCGCAGACAATGGTGTCAGGCAGGTTTATAAATAATAAGGATCTCAGGAACAAAAGGAAGGTTATTGTAATAGGGCAAAGGGTTCAGGAGACATTGTTCAACCATGATGAAGATCCGCTGGGAGAATATCTGAAGATAAACGGGATATACTTTCAGGTTATAGGGGTTTCAAAATCAAGACGCGCGCCGAATAATGGCGGCGATTCCCAGAATAAAACCATATATATGCCCTTTTCAACCCTGCAGCAGACAGGCAACATGGGCAATATCGTGGGTTATTACGCAATTCTGGCCAGACCCGGCATTCCGGCAAGCCAGCTTGAAGAAAAGATGAAAAAATTTCTTGCAAAAAGACACAGGGTGTCGCCGGATGACAATCTCGCATTCGGCACGGACAACGTTGAAGAGGAACTGCGCAGTGTAACCAACCTGTTCACCGGCATATCCGTTCTGTCATGGTTTGTCGGCACATTGACACTGCTTGCGGGGGTAATAGGCACAAGCAATATTATGCTCGTTATAGTAAAGGAAAGGACAAAGGAGATAGGCGTTCAAAGGGCCCTGGGCGCTACGCCAACAAGAATCATTCGGCAGATCGTAACTGAATCAATCTTTCTGAACACGGTCGCGGGTTATGCAGGGCTGCTGCTTGCCTCGGGACTTGTGGAATTAACAGGGTTCATTCTGCGCAAGGCGCAGATGGAGGCCGTCTTTTTTCACAATCCTGAAGTCGATTTAAATGTAGCAATGCTGGCCCTTGGAATACTGATAGTTTCAGGCGCCTTTGCCGGGCTGCTCCCGGCCAGACGTGCGGTAAGCATAAAACCCATAGACGCCCTGAGATCGGAAATATAATTAACGAGAAGGATGGTAAAAATGAAAAAGATATTGACAATTTTCGTAGTAATAATCCTGGTGGCGGGAGGCATATCTCTCTTTGCCTATCTGGTGGCCAAGGAGAAAAAAGACCCTGTAATTTTTGAAATAAGGCAGCCATTTGTTACGAATATAGTTAAAAAGACTGTTGCGACAGGATCTATCAAACCGCGCAAGGAGATAGAGATAAAGCCTCAGGTGCCGGGTATTATACAGGAGATATATATTGAACCGGGCCAGATGGTAAACAGGGACGACCTTATTGCAAAGGTGCAGGTAATCCCCGAGATGAAGGAACTCAACGCGGCGGAAATGAGGCAGGAGCAGGCCCGGATAAGGCATGAACACATGAAAACCAGATATGAACGTCAGCAGGAGGTCTTTAAGGAAGGCATTACCACTGAGCTGGATTTTCAGCAGTTCGAGGCGGACTATCAGAACGCAAAGGCTGAGCTGGAAGCAGCAGAAAACAACCTGAAGATTATCAAGGAGGGTGTCACCAAGAACGCCGGGGCCACAAACACCCTTATTCGTTCCACAATAGACGGCATGATACTGGACGTCCCTGTTGAAGTCGGCGATACAGTAATACAGAGCAACTCATTCAACAACGGCTCGACAATAGCGAGTGTGGCCAACATGAATGACCTCATATTTGAAGGAAAGCTGGATGAATCAGAAGTGGGTAAAATAAGACAGGGCATGAAACTTGATATTACCATTGGGGCCATAGTGGATGTCATCTTCACAGCCACACTTGAACACATCTCCCCCAAGGGGGTAAATGAAAACGGGACAATACTGTTCCCTATAAAGGCGGATGTGAATCTTGTTGACACAATCTTTGTCCGGGCCGGTTACAGTGCGAATGCGAGTATTGTGATAGATAAAAAAGATCAGGTGCTGGCAATCAACGAGGCAGTGCTTCAGTTTGACAGGGAAAAGGAAGATGCGGTGTTTGTAGAGGTAGAGACAGGGCCTCAGCAGTTCATTAAAAAGTACATCGAGACAGGTCTTTCGGACGGCATCAATATTGAGGTTGTTTCAGGGCTCACAAAGGATGACAGGGTAAAGGTGCCGAAGGGGTAAACCAGGGTTCAAGGTACATCCGCCTTCGCCGGAGGCTACTGCGGGACAAGGGGCAAATGCACGGATAATAACGGTATAAGGTTTATGGTATAAGGTATACGGCAAAATCATATGAATCAGTAGAGGAAGATAATGATATGAAAACCAGATCAATAATACTTTTTTCTATTGTTTTTATAATCTTTTTCTTTACTGGCGCAACTTTCAGCCAGGATAAACCCTTTCAGCCTGGTGAAAAGATGGTCTTTCAGGTCAGATGGGGGGTTATTTTGGCCGGTGAGGCAACGCTTGAATTCCTGCCCTATGAAGAATTTGCGGGTGTTGAAGCAAGCCATTTTCTTTTTTCGGCAAGGACAAGCCCGTTTGTGGATGTGTTTTACAAGGTAAGGGACCGAATAGAATCTTACACAGACAGAGATTTTACACGCTCGCTCTTTTATTATAAGGAGCATAAAGGAAAATCGGAAAAGGAGATCAGGGTCGCCTTTGACTGGGATGAAAACCTCGCGCGCTATACAGACGCGGGCGGCGAGCGTGAACCCGTATCAATAATGCCTAACACATTCGATCCGCTGTCCGTATTCTACGCCTTTCGTCTCTACCTGAGAGAAGATAACAGCGATTCGAAAATTCATGTATCCGATGGAAAAAAATGCATAATCGGGAGCGCTAAAATCATTAAAAAAGAGAAGATCAGGGTGGCGGGGAATGAATATAACACCCTCCTTGTTGAACCTGAGATGGAGAATGTCGGAGGAGTGTTTGAAAAATCCAGGGGCGCGAAACTTAAAATATGGGTTACTGATGATGAGCTGCGCATACCGGTAAGGATCAGGAGCAAGGTGACAGTAGGAAGTTTTACTGCGGATCTTGTCTCTTACAGCAATGGTTATGAAACCTCTTTAGATAAGCAATAGGATTGATGAACCCGAAAAAAGTCCCGGAAACGTCATTCCCGCGGAGGCGGGAATCCAGTATTTTCAGGCAGTTATTGACTCCCGCCGGAGTTTATTCACAAACTTGATTCGGGGGCAGGAATCTATGAGTATTTGAAAACACTGGATTCCGCGATCAAGTCGCGGAATGACAGATGGGAAAATTCGACTTTTTACGAGTTCATCAGGATTGGAACTTATTTTTTTTCACTTTTCGGTTTGGATTTCTGCTTCTTTTTAAAGCAGATCTTGTCTTCCCTGACAATAGCGCACAGCTTCGGGTTTTCATAGTCTTTACAATTTGAATGATTGTAAAGAGGACATTCAGGATATTTCTGAGACATAACAGGATTCCTTATCTTTCAAAATTATTTTCCCCCTTGCCATTAACCTTATCTCTCAAAATTCCTGAACACTTGAATACGATAACCCTTCTTGCGCCCAATGTCAGGTCTTCGCCTGTGGCAGGGTTCCTTCCCCGTCTGTCCTTTTTATCCTTAACGCAAAACTTTCCGAATCCGGAGATAAGAACATCCTCTCTGGCTTCCAGTTTATCTTTTATTGTCTGAAGAATAGCCTCAACTATAGAAGCTGATTTTCCCTTGGGGATATCAAGATTAGTGTATAAAGAATTTACAAGATGATCTTTGGTCAAAGTCATGGATCAACACTCCTGTGAGAAAATATTATGGATATTTCCGAGTCAAAATTTACCGGTCTTGAAAAATATAGTTAAATCCTTAGTTTGTCAAGGAATTATAGATGCAAATATTAAAATATCTAATGTTGGGATTTTTTTGACTGAACTTCATACATGATATGCGCTGTCAAGACATGCTTGACACCAGATATGCTTTCTTTTAAGATCCTGAAATCAATATCATCGATTAACAGGGAAATATATACAGATAGCAGGCTTTTACAGAGCTTTTGCCATGTTTAAACCTTGTCAGGGAGTCTGTCTGATGGAAAAAGATCCTTCATACCCTAATGATAATCCTAACTCACAAAAAACTTTTCTGTGGGGAGTAAAAAACCTGAGGAAAAAGGCGATATATGCCTGTGTTGTTATCGTGGCGCTTTTTCTTATTATTCCATACTTTGCAGGGTATTATTCTTCAAACAGGATAAAGCCGGATATGGTTCAGGGGGAAGAATACTATGAATCTGTTCCTTCATTAACCGCAAAGGCCCAGAAAATATCCATAATGGAAACCTACGAGGCAGTCGGCACAGTGAGGCCCAGGACCGAAACAAAAATAGAGGCCCAGGTTACGGGTAAGATACTGAAGGTTCATGTCAGGCCGGGCGATTATGTTAAAAAAGGCGCCACACTCATATCCATTGAAGACATTGAGTACAGGACACGGCTCGAAAGGGCTGAACAGGGACTCCTTTCGGCCCGGGCACAGCGTGAACAGGCAAAACAGGGTATAGAGGCGGCTCAGGCAGGGTATGACAGGGCAGATTCCCAGTACAACCGCATAAAGCAGCTTCGTGAAGATAATGTGGCATCAGAAAGGGAGCTTGAACAGGCAGAGGCGGAATTCCTGCAGGCCAGAGCGGAACTTATTCGTGCCAGGGATGGGCTTGACGCGGCTGAGGCCGGAGTCCAGCAGGCACAGAAGCTTGTTGAGGAGGCCCGAATATCAATGGATTACACGAATATCAGGGCCATGGAGGATGCTGAAATCGCCGGGCGTCTTGTTGAACCCGGTGATCTCGCTGTTCCCGGCAAACCCCTGCTGATACTTCAGACTATTGGCGCTATGCGTCTCGAAGCCTTTGTAAGGGAAGGTCTCATTCGCAACATACATGCGGGCAAAGAACTGACAGTTTTAATCAGCTCTCTGGATAAAGAGATAACAGGCTTTGTGGAGGAAATAGTCCCCTCAGCAGATCCCAAGACCCGCACTTTTCTTGTAAAGGTAGGATTGCCCGCAGTAAATGACCTGTATACGGGCATGTTCGGACGACTTGTTATCCCTTCAGGAACCAGAGAGGCTGTAATCGTCCCCGCTGACGCGGTGCTGAGAGTGGGGCAACTGGAAACCGTGTTTATCAGCGAAGAAGAAAAATGGAAAAAGATATACGTCAAGACAGGAAAAATTATTGAAGATATGGTTGAGGTGCTTTCCGGCCTGAATGGCAATGAGACAGTGGGCATATTCGTGAAGAAAAATGACTGATTCAGTACAATCAACAGGCATAATATCAGGAATAGTAAGGACCTTTCTGTCCTCGCGGCTTTCCATACTCTTTACTCTGGCGGCCTTTTCGCTGGGAGCAGCCAGCATTATACTTACACCGAGGGAAGAAGAACCCCAGATAGTCGTCCCCCTTGCAGACATATTTGTCCAGGCCCCTGGCGCCAGCGCGGAAGAGATCGAAAAACTCGTGACAACCCCTCTGGAAAAACTTCTATGGCACATAGACGGCGTGGAATATGTCTATTCAATGTCCCGAAGGGATTCCGCGCTGGTTACAGTGAGGTTCTTTGTCGGCGAGGACAGGGAAGAATCCCTTGTCAAGCTGTGCAATGCCATCAACATGAACCTGGACCTTGTTCCATCCATAGTAACGAACTGGCTTGTCAAACCGGTAGAAATTGACGACGTCCCGATAGTGACCCTCACACTCTATTCCGATTCATATGATGACCATGAGTTAAGACGAATAGGGGAAGAGATGATATCCAGGCTGACCGAGCTTGAGAATATTTCACGTATCAGTGTAACGGGCGGCCGCTCCAGGGAGATCAGGGTTGAACTGGACCCGGAAAGGATGGCCGGGTATAATGTATCGCCTCTTGAAATCTATCAGACTCTCGCGGGAAGCGACAGATCCATAACCGCGGGGAATTTTTCACAGAACAACAGGACTATCACAATCCAGAGCGACCTCTTTCTGAATTCCATGGATGAAGTGGAAGAATCGGTTGTAGGAGTATTTGAAGACCGGCCAGTCTACCTGAGGGATGTCGCAAATGTTATGGACATGCCCATGGAGGCATCGGGATATTCCAGGATCGGTTTTTCAGACAGATATCTTGATGAGCATGGAATGCTTAATAATAAAAGGACGCACCCTTGTGTGACACTGGCTCTTTCAAAGAAAAAGGGAACAAACGCGGTAAACGTCGCGAGAGAGATTGTCGGTAAAAGCAATATCCTGAAAAAGGAGATATTGCCCGCAGGAGTTGAACTCGAGGTTACCAGAAATTACGGGGAGACGGCTCAGGAAAAGGTAAACAACCTGCTTGGGTCGCTCTTTTTCGCAATCCTGACAGTAGTGGCCCTGCTCGCTTTCACACTGGGCAGAAAAGAGGCAATAATCGTGGCCTTAGCGGTCCCGATCAGCTTTTCACTCGCCCTCGCTGCAAACTATTTTATGGGATATACCATTAATCGTGTCACCCTGTTCGCCCTTATCCTTTCACTCGGGCTTGTAGTGGACGACCCCATAACAAACGTCGACAATATCCGGCGTCATATTCTCATGGGTAGAAAGGATCCTTTACAGGCCACCCTCGATGGTGTTCAGGAGGTGCTGCCCCCGGTGATAATGTCAACCCTGGCCATTATAATCTCCTTTACTCCCATGTTTTTTATCACGGGAATGATGGGACCCTATATGGCGCCCATGGCCGCCAATGTGCCTCTCACAGTTACAGCCTCCACAATAGCTGCACTGACTGTTGTTCCGTGGCTCTCCTTCGTCCTGCTAAAAAGAATCAGGGAAGAGAAGATCGCCGCTAAAAAAACCGAAAAATCGGTGCCTTCGTGGATAAGCCGGTACTACAGGGCCGTCATATCTCCCTTTCTTGACTCAGGGAAAAAAAGAATATTGCTGGTTGTACTTATTCTGGTTCTCCTGCTGGTGTCAGCGCTGCTTCCCCTTATAGGGAAGGTCCCTCTAAAGATGCTCCCCTTTGACAATAAGAATGAATTCCAGGTATTGATTGACATGCCTGAAGGGACGACCCTTGAATCAACAGACAGGGTTGTAAGGGCCTTTGAAGAATATCTGAGGACCGTTCCCGAAGTGACAAACTATATAACATTCACGGGCATGGCATCCCCGATGGATTTTAATGGAATGGTGAGGCATTACTATACCAGGAGCGAAGAGCATCTCGCTGACATCAGAGTAAATCTTGCTGAAAAATCCCGCAGAAAGTCGCAAAGTCATGAGATTGTGCTTCGAATCCGGGATGACCTTGAAGACATTGCGGTAAAATACGAAGCTGATATCAAGATTGTTGAAGTGCCGCCGGGTCCGCCGGTCCTGTCGACAATTACGACTGAAGTATATGGTGATCCGGACACCACCTATGAACAGTTACTGCAAGGGGCCGAAACGATAAAGGCCCTTCTGAAAGACGAACCCTATGTTACTGATGTTGACACATCAGCGGAATCTTCCAGAGTGGTAATAAACTTCCTTCTTGATAAGGAAAAGGCAGCGCTTCACGGGGTTTCATCCGACAGTGTGACCCGGACACTGAAACTTGCCATATCAGGCGAGCCGGCAGCCACAGTGCATCTTGTCGGCGAAAGACAGCCTCTTAATATCAATCTCATCCTTCCCCGGTCAAGAAGATCATCCATAGGAGATCTCTCCCATATACCTCTAAAAGGCGAAAGCGGCGAGATAGTCCTCATGGGCGAACTCGGGGAATTCAGGGAAAGGATTTCAGATCAGCCGGTATATCACAAAAACCTGAAAAGGGTTGTGTTTATTTATGGAGAGATGGCCGGAAGATCTCCTGTGGACGCTATTCTTTCCATGCAGGATAAATTGTCTCAGAATCCCCTGCCCTCAAATCTCAGGGCCGAATGGGCCGGAGAGGGTGAATGGAAGATCACGGTCGATGTGTTCAGGGATCTGGGAATCGCATACGCCGCTGCGATGATGGGCATATTTATCCTTCTTGTTATACAGACAGGATCATATCTTATGTCCATGCTTATAATGACGGCCATTCCCCTTACTGTTATTGGTATAATGCCGGGATTCTGGCTTCTTAATTTCTTTTTTGCCGATCCGGTGGGGCAATATCAGAACCCTATATTTTTTACGGCCACAAGCATGATCGGCATGATAGCACTGGGGGGAATAGTGATTCGAAACTCACTGGTGCTTATTGAATTTATTCAGGACTCTATAAAAGAAGGCCTGTCTCTTAAGGAGGCAATACTTGAAAGCGGCGCAGTAAGAATGAGGCCCATTGTCCTTACCGCCCTTACAACGGCCCTTGGCGCATGGCCCATCACCCTTGACCCCATATTCTCCGGTCTAGCATGGGCGCTGATCACCGGGCTGTTCGCCTCAACCGCCTTTACCCTGATCTTTATTCCTGTGGCATATTACAGTATGTACCGGAAAGCTCATCCGCCAGGCGTATAAAATCATCAACACTCAAGGTCTCGGCCCTTCTTTTGGGATCAATGTCACATTTATCGAGCGCCTCTATAATTTGATCTCTTCCGAACTCATTATCAATCACCTTCAGGGAATTGATAATCGTCTTACGCCTGCTGGAAAAGGAACCCCTGACAACCAGTTTAAATATATCTTCATCCTTTGGCTGTATGGGGTGAGGTTTTTCCAGATCGATTTTTACTACCATGGAACCTACCCCGGGGCGGGGAAAAAATACCTCCTTTGGCGCCTTCATCAATGGTGTCACGCTTGAGTTATATTGAGTCATCACGGTCAGGGCTCCATATTGTTTACAGCCGGGTTCTGCGGCGATTCTTTCTGCAAATTCGATCTGGAACATGAGTATTGCTTCACTGATAATGTCCCTGTGATTAAATAGTTTTTCCAGCAGAGGAGATGATATATTGTAAGGCAGATTTCCTATGATCTTTAATTTTCTATCAGGCGCTGCGTGATATGAAAAGTCCAGTTTTAATATATCCTCATTTATTATGAGGACATTTGAAATACCTGTCTCTTTACACCTTTTTTCAAGGTATTCGGCCAGTCTTGCATCCTTTTCCACCGCTGTAACACTCGCGACGCTCCGGGCAAGAGGAATGGTAAGGGCGCCCTGCCCCGGTCCTATCTCAAGCACCCTGCCATCAGGGCTCAAATCCGCGCACCGGATTATATTGTCGATAACATTCCTGTCATTCAGAAAATGCTGGCCCAGCCGTTTATTGGGTCTGAATCCCTGGCGAGCGGTTGTTTTGGAATTTAAGCGCATTTTTCTATCTCATAAATCGGATACCTGGACCTGACATCTATGGATTGATCAGCCCTTTCACCTTTTAACAGCCTGTAATATCCGGCAAGGGCTATCATGGCGCCATTGTCCGTGCAATAGGCCGGCCTGGGAAATCTTGCCTTCATGCCTGAATTGTCTGCCTCATTTTTGATTCTGTTTTTCAGCGCGTTGTTGCATGCCACGCCTCCGGCAATGACAAGAGAATCAACACCTTTTTCACGCCCGGCGCTGATAAGTTTTTCAACAAGAGCATCTATAATCGCCTCCTGAAAAGAGGCGGAAATATCCTCCCTTGTTACTGCCCCATTCTCGCGGTCATTCCCCTTTTCCCATTTTTCCACATACTGGGAAACCGATGTCTTCAACCCGCTGAAGCTGAAATCAAAGGGTCTTTGTGTACGAGCTCTTGGAAAATTCAGACGCAGTGGGTCACCCTTAAGGGCCGCGGCCTCAATAACAGGGCCGCCCGGATATCCGAGCCCCAGAATCTTGGCTATCTTATCAAATGCCTCGCCTGCGGCGTCGTCAAGGGTCTGGCCCATGAGTTCATATTTACCGATTCCCTCCACATAATAGATGCTAGTGTGCCCGCCTGACACAGTGAGCGCTATAAATGGAAATTCAGGAGGGTTCTCCTCCAGCAGCACACTTAGAATGTGTCCCTCAAGGTGGTTAACCGCTATCAGAGGGATACTGTTCACAAAGGAAAAGGCTTTGGAAAAATAGAGACCCACAAGAAGAGAACCGATGAGTCCGGGGCCTATGGTTACGGCTATTCCATCGAGTTCCTTTGAGTCAATGCCCGCCAGGGTTAACGCCTCTTCAACAACAGGGACGATGTTTCTGACATGTTCCCTTGAAGCAAGTTCGGGAACCACGCCTCCATAGGGATGATGAAGCCTTATCTGTGAATTGATGACATTTGACAGGACCTCTTTTCCATTCCTCAATATCGCGGCTGAGGTGTCATCACAGGATGTGTCGATGCCGAGTATATACATATTAGAATTTTAACCTATTTTTCAGTCTTTTCCATCCGCCCTCTTCCTGAATCTCAAGAAGAATTACGGTGATATTGTCTCCGCCTCCCCCTTTGTTGGCTTCATCAATAAGTACGTCAACCTTTTGTTCAAGGGGCATTGAAAAATCATTCAATATCGCGCTGATGGCCCCCTTCGACAGATAGCCGGTTAAACCATCGGAACAGAGCAAAACAATATCGTTTTTTTCCGGTTTAACCTGAGTAATAAACACCTTAACTTTCTCATTCTGGCCCAGAACCCTTGTGAGTACATTCTTCATCAATGGATTGGTGGAATTGAGGGATTCATAAAATCCCATATTTTTCTGTTCCGCCTCAACGGAATGCTCCTCCGATACAAGTGTTAGATGATCCTTTTTATGTAAATACACCGGGCTGTCGCCTACATTTGCCACCCACAGGTGTTCATCCTCGACAAGTACTGCCGAGACAGTTGAACCCATTCTGAGATATTGGGGCTTTTTCTGCGCCTCATGGACAACAAGATTTGAAAGGGCTATGGAATTGATGAGATGTTTTGCCTTTTCGCTTACCGGCTTTTCAACCGGTTCCAGAAAGGATGGGGTTTTATTTGAACTGAATTTCTTCCAGTAATCCTCCATTGTCTCAACAACCATTCTGCTGGCAACCTCACCCGCCTTGTGCCCCCCCATGCCATCCGCGATTATATATAAATCAAGCTTCGGCCCGATAATATAGGAATCTTCATTGATCTTTCGTTTTAATCCCACATGGGTATTTCCAGCGGCCTTTATCTTCATGAGAACCTGACTATTCTTTTTTCCTGTTCCGGATCTCATCCATCTTGGCGATTACCATTTTAAGATGTTCGGCCATCTGGCCTGCCTTCTGATAACGCTGTTCAGAATCCTTAGCCAGGGCCTTGTCAATTATCTTCTCTATAACAGATGGGACCTGTGGATTAATTGTTCTTATTGATGGATGGGCCTCTCTTGCGATCTTGAACATGAGCGAAGTCATATCCTCTCCCGTGAAAGGTTTCTCCCCGCTCAACATCTCAAAGAGGACAACCCCGAGTGAAAATATGTCCGATCTGCCGTCTACCTTTTTACCAGATACCTGCTCCGGGGACATATAGGAAGGGGTACCCATAATGACCCCGGTCTTTGTCTTTGATGATGAGGTAATTCGGGCGATTCCAAAATCAGTAACCTTCACATCATGTGTCTCATCCAGCCGCATTATGTTGGCCGGCTTTATATCCCTGTGAACAACCCCCTTGCTGTGGGCAAAATCCAGTGCATCGGCAACCTGGGCGACAATGAACAGGGTTTCACGCAAAGGCAGCAGCTTTTCTTTTGCTGTGAAGTCTTCAAGATCCCTTCCCTTTAAAAATTCCATGGCAATATATGCAAGGTCATGTTCCTCACCCGCGTCATATATGGTTACTATATTCGGATGGGTAAGAAGACCCGCGGATTCGGCCTCCCTGAAAAACCTTTCCTTCATCTCATCCAACATATCTTCATCAAAATCCGAAAGCCTGACTGTCTTTATAGCGACTGTTCTGTGGATCTTGGGGTCTTCTCCCTTGTATACAATGCCCATGGCGCCGCGTCCCAGTTCGCCGACCACTTCATACCTGCCCAGTGTCGGTTTGGTCTCCATATTCATCAGGGTAGCGCCGATATCTCCGGGATGTCCGCCTCCGCCGCCGAAGATCATGGTGGCCTCAGCGCCCTTCAATTTAGGAATCCGCTCGTCAAGATCCTTGTAATTTACGCCGTCTTCAAGTATCAGATTATAGGTGGAAAGCGCCTTTGAAAACTGTCTCTTCCTCTCAAAGTCAAGCGCCAGATTATAGAGCAGTTCCTTGGCCCCTTCCTCATCAACGGGTATCTTTCTGAATTTTTCAAGTGCAAGATCAAGCATGCCCTGCTGCTGGAATGAAAGCCCCAGCATCTTGCTGGTCTCTACAGAGTCCGCCTCCACCTTCTCCTTTGTCTTTTCAGTAACAAGGAATCTCCTGGATATGATAATCAGATAACCCGCGAGAAGAAGCAGCAGGGAAGGAGATATCTTTATCCATAGATTACTGGAGAAGAACAATATGAATCCTGTGGCGCCAAAGGCAAAGAAAAGGATCAGAGTTGCAATCGCACCCATGCCGGCCTTTAGCCTCGGCAATACAAAAGAGACATAGAGTCCGAAAATAATCAGGATTATGAATTCCATAAACTGGAACCACATGGGCCGGTAGAGAAACCTTTGGTTAAGAATATTTTCAACAGAGTTGGCGACAAATTCAACCCCGGAAAGCTGGCCGGAGACAGGCGTCGCAAAATTGTCACCGAGTCCCGGCGCCGTGGGGCCTACTATTACGATCTTGTCCTTGAATATTCCGGACTGGATCTCTTTTTTGTAGACCTTTGAAAATGGCGTCGAATGAAAGGCAGTCCCGTATGAATGGTTCCAGTTGATCAGCGTGTGCATTCCATAATCTATTACAGGAACATCGATCGATAATGATGGACTGATCCTGAACACGAGGCCCTCGCTCAGAATTACGCTGATATCATCATCGCTTACGCCCTGAAATGTCTTTACAATGGCGACAGGATAGGATGGAGAAAAGATATCCTTCAAATAACCAAGCACATGGACATGCCACCTGACATATCCTTCATCCGCGTCTATATTGTTATAACCCGTGGATGCCGCGACCTCGGCAAGAGAAGACAATATGGGAGTAATTTTTCGTTCCCATCTCATATTTTCTATGGCGATTTCATCGTCTGTACCCATAACCCTTTTATATGAATCCCTGGTAATAAAAGGCAGAGGCTCTTTATCAATGCCGCTTCCCGAGCGGTCAAAATAAAAGGGAAGAACGACATTACCCGCGTTTTTTATGGCATTGTACAGTTTTGCGTCATTATCCAGGTCGATCTCAACCTCTGAAAGTCTTTGATAAAATGACAGGCCTTCTCCCTTCTGGGCCAGTCCGAGTTTGTCAAACTCTCTTTTAAGATCCCTGACCGCGTTCAGACCCGCAGGTTCTTCAGGTTCCGTGAGAAGAATATTCAGTGCTATTACTCTGGTGCCGGCTTCTGACAGGTTATTGATCACCTGGGCCAGAATGTTCCTTGGCCAGGGCCATCGGCCGAACTCGGCAAGGTCATCCTCTCCTATGGAAACCAGTTCAATATCCGTGTTCCTTTCATCCGAAGCCGCCATGCCGGCCCTGAGATCAAATGTCTTCATCTCAACGGAATCGGTAAAATCGAATTTTCCGGTAAGGGTTATAAATATGAAGAATAAAGTAAGCGCAACCCCTATCAGCCAGTCAGGAATAGTCTTTTTCAATTTCATGCCGCACCTTCTCTCTTTTACTGTATGGTAATATAGGGAATAATTTTTTCATACAGACTGCTGCCGATTCCCGGCACATCTTTGATCTCTTCAAGATCCCTGAAACCTTTCTTTTTTATCCGCTGGGCCTCAATGCGGGAGGCCAGAGAATTGCCTATTCCGGGTATAGCCGTAAGACCTTCGGCGGATTCCCTGTTTATGTCTATGGGAATACCGAGTGCAACCTTGTGAAAGGCGGACATCTCTTTTTGTGCAATGACACATTCATCGTCATTCCGCGTCACATCTATCCGGCTTCCTGAAAAAAGGTTTATATCAGTTAAAAAAAGAGTCTCCCTGCATTCGGCTTTGAGTCCGCCGCACACACTGATCAATTTATCGGGATCAACAGGCCCGGGAAATGAATATACACCGGGGCTATTAACATCTCCTGTAATCTGAATGAAAAGATTACCATCAGCAGGTCTGTTTCTCATACCGTTCGGCTCATTAATATTCATTCTGCTCAGTTGCATCAAAAGAGACAATATGAGCGCTATTAACAGAAAGCCGCTCCACCTGACATCATTATTCTGAGTCGACCTTGTCAAGACCGAATGCCTCGTGAAGAACGCGCACGGCAAGTTCAGTGTATTTTTCCTCGATAACACATGAGACCTTTATCTCCGAGGTGCTGATCATGAGAATGTTTATGTTTTCTCTCGCGAGTGTCTCAAACATCATCTGGGCCACGCCAGCGTGTGTTCTCATGCCCACTCCAACCACCGAGACCTTGGCGATATTTTCATCGCCGCGCACCTTTTCGGCTCCTATCTCCTTTGCCACCGCGCTCAACATCTTCATGCTTCTTAAAAAGTCGGATTTGACCACGGTAAAGGTAAGATCTGTGATCCCCTCTTCACTTGTATTCTGCACGATCATGTCAACCACAATACCGGCATTGACAAGCGGCTCAAATATCTGGGAGGCGATTCCCGGCCTGTCAGGCACCTTTGATATAGTGATTCTCGCCTCATTTTTATTAAAGGCTACCCCTGATACAAGGACCTTTTCCATATCTTTTGTCTCTTCTACTACCATTGTACCCCTCTCATTCGAAAAAGTTGATCTGACATGAACAGGAACGTTGAATTTCATTGCGAATTCAACGGACCTTATCTCTAAAACCTTTGCTCCCAGACTTGCCATCTCCAGCATCTCTTCATAGGATATAAAATCCATTTTTCTGGCCTTGGGGCACACATTGGGATCAGTCGTAAAGACCCCCGGCACATCAGTGTATATCTCACACACATCCGCTTTCAGTGCGGCAGCCAGGGCAACAGCGGTGGTGTCCGAACCTCCCCTTCCCAGGGTAGTAATATTTTCATCATCATCCAGACCCTGAAAACCTGCTATAGTGACGATCCTGTTTTTATCAAGTTCACCATGAATCCGGTCAGTTTCAATTTCATTGATCCTGGCCTTGCCGTAAATCTTATCAGTATGAATGCCAACCTGAAATCCCAGCAGAGAGCTGGCGTCATAACCCATTGATTTAACTGCCATTGCGAACAGGGCAATACTTACCTGCTCACCGGTAGACATAAGAACGTCCAGTTCACGAGGATCCGGATCTTCAGTAATTTCATGGGCCAGTTTGATAAGCCCATCGGTCTGCCCTGACATGGCCGACAGCACTACGACCATGCTGTTTCCCTCCTCATAGCGGTCAATTACCTTTCGGGCAACATTGCGTATCTTTTCAATACTGCCTACGGATGTGCCCCCAAATTTCTGAACTATAAGCGCCATATTTTTTTATAATCTCCTTCATAAATCTAAATAACAGTAATTCTTTCTGCCGTGCGCGGGTGTTCTGCCTCAATGCTTATTGATCTTCTGTTTCCATCAAGGATGTCAAAGCGAACATCTATCCTTTTTTCGGGCATAATATCCATGCAACGGTCAGCCCATTCCACTATAACTACACTCTCATCTTTAAAATAATCCTCAAGCCCGATTGAAAGCATGTCGGACCAGTTTTCCAGCCTGTACAGGTCCATATGATAAAGGGTGCATCTGCCTTTATATTCATTCACAATAGAGAACGAGGGGCTGGTTATTACTTCCCTTGAATCGACATCAAACCCGAGCGCGATTCCTTTGGTAAACCATGTCTTGCCGCTCCCCAGTTTTCCAATAAGGGCCACCGCGTCCCCGGCAGTGAGGATTGTCCCCAGTCTCTTTCCTAACTCAACAGTCTCTTTATCTGATCCGCTTGAATATTTCAACATTCTTGCTCAAATTAAATCGGATAATACAGATCATTTAAGGGAGAAGGACCTTTAAGGGGCCATTTTTTATTTGCAAGCGATTTCATGATAACCGGAATAACATTAAGCAACTCACCTGCCAGCAACCCCTGTTCCCCTTTTTCTTCTGCCAGGCAATCTGCAGCCAGACCGTGAATGAATACCCCGGCAGCAACAGCCTTTACAAAAGGCCATCCTCTTGTCAAATACCCGCCTATCAACCCTGTAAGTACATCGCCCGACCCCCCGCTCGCCAGGGCGGGATTCCCGGTCGGATTTACATACGCCATTCCCGCGGGCTCGGCTATTATGGTCTTAGCGCCCTTTAGAACAAGAAAACACCCTTTTTCTTCGGCAAACTGCCTTGAAATGGATATCCGGTTTTCCTGAATATCTCTTGTGGCAATTTTGGCCAGTCTGGACATTTCACCCGGATGGGGTGTCAATATCATATTCGGCCCGAGCGATGACATGGCATCGGCATCCCCTGCAAGCGCGTTGAGCCCGTCTGCATCAATGACCATCGGAACATGGCATCCTTTGACTACCCTTCGGACAAGACTCATGGTTTCCGGATCGTTCGATAATCCCGGGCCTATTGCAAGGGCCGATTTGCCTTCAAGCAGGCGAAATATCTCTTCTTCGGCCCGCTCCGAAAGGCATCCGGTTTCAGTCTCAGGCAGAGGATATGTCATGGCCTCTGTCAGTTTTGTTTCGAGTACAGGATTCAGACTTGCAGGCACCCCGACCGTGACCAGTCCGGCGCCTGCCCTTAATGCGCCCAGGGCGGCCAGTGTGGCGGCCCCTGTTTTTCCCGTGGATCCGGCCAGAACAAGGAGATGACCTCTCGCGCCCTTGTGAATGTCTCTCTTGTCATCACAAAGCAGATAGTCAAAAAACTCCGGCTCTATCAGACTGCAACCCGTCCTGACCCTGTCTGCCGCCATATTCGGGATTCCTATATCTATTCTAACCAGTCTTCCGGTCATTTCCGCACCGGGGTATATTAACTGTCCCTGCTTTGGAAAACCGAATGTCGCGGTTATATCGGCCTTAATGGCATTACCCATTATTCTGCCGCTGTCCGCATTTATACCGGAAGCAATATCAATGGCCATTACAGGCTTTCCCGCAGCATTGACATCGTCCATGACCCTGCCGTAATAGTCCTTCATATCGGAATTGAGCCCGGTTCCCAGGATGCCATCGATTATATAGTCACTCTTATCAAGCAGATATGAGACTGACTCCCATTTACCGGTGTCCGGCGCTTCAATTATCTCAATATTCATCTTCTTTAGTATCTGCAAATTTATAAGCGCGTCGCCGGAGATCCGGTCCATCTCACTGAGAACAACTACAATGACATTGAGACCCATGCCGTGAAGATACCTGGCCATCACATACCCGTCCCCGCCGTTGTTGCCCCTGCCGCAGAGTATGGTTATTATGGCGCCGAATGACGGCCTGAAATGTTCAAGAAACACCCTGGCCGCGCTCCTTGCCGCGTTCTCCATGAGGACCGTTCCGGATATGCCTATCTCATTGATCGTAAGCCGGTCCATCTCCCTTATTTCCTCTGCCGTAACAAGTCTCATATCTGTTTCTCCAGCACTACCATTGCTATTCCATAGTCTCCATCATCAGACATACTCAGATGGAAAGCGCTTATATTCTCCATTTCACATAATTCCTTTGAATTGCCATGAAGCCTCAGTCCGGGCCTGCCCCCGGGAAAGTGAAAGACCTCTATATCACGCCAAAATATTCCCTTCCTCATGCCTGTTCCTATGGCCTTTGAAAAGGCCTCTTTGGCCGCAAACCTCAGAGAAAAGGCCGATGCTGAAGAAGATCTTATCATGCACAGCGCCTTTTCATCCTCTGTAAAAACACGATCAATAAACCTGTCACCCCATCTTTTAATGACCTTTTCAATGCGATCGATCTTCACCAGGTCGATTCCAATGCCGAATATCATTTCAAAATATAACCCCTCTTCACACTTACTCCCAATTTCATATGACCTCATTCGAAAAAATCAGCAGGTGTAAGGTCTAAGGTTTACGGTTTACGGAAAGGCTTTTATGTATCATTTCAAAATGCAGCCTTTCTTTAAGCGTACTCACAATTTCATGTAACCACATCCGAAATGATTAGCAGGTGTAAGGTCTAAGGTTTACGGTTTACGAAAAGGCTTTTATGTATCATTTCAAAATGCAGCCTTTCTTTAAGCTTACTCACAATTTCATGTAACCGCATCCGAAAGAATCGACCCTACACCGTAAACCTTAAACCTTATACCTTATACCGTAAACCTTAAACCGTAAACCCTTTCCCTTCAGTTATTTTTCCCCAATACCGGAAATCCATCATTCTAAGGAGAATTCCCCTAAAACTCCCCCACTATCTCCACCATCTCACGCACCGCCCTCTCAAATCCCACCAGGACTGCCTTCGCGACAATAATATGGCCTATACTGTATTCCTCTATTCCGGGAAGAAAGCGGAATCTCCTGATATTGGCATAATTCAGGCCATGACCCGCGCTTATTCCGAGTTTGAGATCACTTAACGCCTCCACGGCTGCTGTAATCTTTTTAAAATGCTTCGCTGCCTCCTCTTCGGATTGAGCATCCGAATAATGCCCCGTATGAATCTCCACAATATCGCCGCCTATCCTGTGAGCGGTTTCAATCTGTGATATATCAGGATCAACAAAAAAGCTTATCTTTATTCCCTTTTCCTTTAAACGATCAACGACTTTTCTGTAATGATCGGGGTTTGATCTGACATCAAGACCCCCTTCTGTCGTTAATTCCTCCCTTTTTTCAGGAACAAGCGTTACCATGTCGGGTTTCACATTAAGTGCTATATCCACCATCTCTTCAACTGCCGCCATCTCCATATTAAGCCTGGTCTGAACAGTGTCGCGCAACAGTCTCAGGTCCCTGTCCTTGATATGCCTTCTGTCTTCCCTGAGATGGCATATTATACAGTCTGCACCTGCCATTTCAGCCAGTGCGGCGGCTATCACGGGATCGGGGTAGCTGATGCCCCTGGCCTCCCGAATCGTGGCGACATGATCAACATTTACAGCCAAACGAGCCATATTCAATCCTCCATTATCATAGAAAGGAGTCTTTTCTCCTCTCTTCTCATTATAGTTTCATCTTTTTTAGACCTTTCGTGGTCATAGCCCAGAAGATGCAGGACACCATGCACAAGCAGTTCCATGATCCTCCTGTCAAGAGGACATGGCATCTCCTTTGCCTCTCTCTTCGCGGTATCCACAGATATCACAATATCTCCCATCATGCCCGATTCAAGGCCTGTTTGTCCCGACATATCCATAGGGAAAGCCAGTACATTGGTAGGGCTATCCTTTCCGCGATACTCGCGGTTCAGATCGGCAATAAAGGCATCATTCGTGAAGAGTATGCTTAACTCCCTGTCATCACATTCCAAGTCTTTTAAGACCTTCTTCAGGCTCTGCCTTATTATCCGGTTTTTTAGCCCTGGCATCCTCCTGGTTGACCTGATCTGTATCTCCATTGCCTGCCTTCCTTGAGGGTTTTGGCGGACTCGCATCAGGGTATTCGACGCGCTGATGAAATATTCCGCTCAGGGTCTTGTTGAAACTCTTTGCTATCTCATGAAGATCCTTTAATGTAAGTTCACAATCATCGAGCTGTCCATCGGAAAATACCCTGTTGATGATCTTCTGAACAGTTCCCCGAATACGCGCGGGGGTAGGGTCGGAAAGAGACCTTGAGGCGGCCTCCACCATATCCGCGAGCATAACAAGTCCGGCCTCCTTTGTCTGAGGTTTGGGACCGGGATAACGAAAATCCTCCTCTTTCACATCAAATGGCTTGCCGCCCTTGGCAGCAGCGTTTTCCCTTGCTTTTGAATAAAAATAAGAAATGATTCCCTTTCCCTGATGCTGCTGTATAATGTCTATTATCTCCTGCCCCAGTTTATGCTTTCTTGCAAGTTCAACTCCATCCTTTACATGGGATATAAGCACGAGTGCGCTCATGGAAGGCGCCAGTTTTTCATGCCTGTTTTCTCCGCCCATCTGATTTTCAATAAAATACAGCGGCTTCTTCATCTTTCCTATATCATGATAATAGGCGCTTACCTTGGCGAGAAGCGGATTGGCGTTAATAGCCTTGGCAGTGGCCTCAACCATGTTGCTGACAATTACACTGTGATGGTAGGTTCCGGGCGCCTGGACCATAAGGTCCCTTAAGAGCGGCTGGTCAAGGTTGGCAAGTTCAAGCAGCTTAATATCCGTTGTAAATCCAAATGACATCTCCACCAGAGGAATAATCCCGGTTGATATAACACTAGCCAGAATCCCTCCAAGAAACCCGGCGAGAACAGATAAAAGGGCCTCCAGGGTAAAAAGAGAACCATATATTGTCACCACTGCCAGGCTCAGCAGGACATTAACCAGCCCAACCTTAAGACCCGCCTTTATCAATATGCCCCTTTCCCGGTATTCTCTCAGAAGATAGGCCGCTGATACACTGCTCACAAAAAAATAGATAAGAAGCTCCACATTTCCTCCCACGATAATAGAGGCAAGTATGGATATGACCAGTGAAAAGGCGAAAGCAAAATTAAGGCCCTGAAAAATTGCCACCAGCATGGCGCCGCAGGAGACCGGCATAGAGAAAAGAATAGACATATGAGTAAACGAATGAAACCCGCGTGAGATCTCTTCGGCTATAAGTTCATAGAGCCAGAGAAATATAAAAAGGGTCAACAGGGTTGCGGCATTAAAAAGAAGATGCCTGATATTGCCCGAACCTGACCCGGATTTTATAAATCCTGTGAGGTAAAGGACATAAAAAAGGAGACCTATAAGAACTGTCATGCCCGGAACACGGCCTATTATTGACCGGTTTTCATCCGATTTTGTTTCCGCAGAAAGCTTTAAGAGGTGTTCGGGATCGATTCTTTCCCCTTCCCGCACCAGCATTTCTCCCTTTTTGATCTGATAATATGAAAGATTAACCGACTTTCTCGCCGAATCCTTTCTCAGCTCAGTCTCTCTTCTGTTAAAGGTGACATTCGGTTTTATAAGAGCCGTTGCGATCTCGACAATCAAATCCGCCTGTTTCGGATCTATCCCCTGCTCTTCCAACTCAGCTTTTTTTGATCCGATAAACGATCTGGCGCCTTCGATATCGTAAAATCTGTTTATATCGTTTGCGGGAATATCTGTTTTGTCCTCTATTCT
This sequence comes from uncultured Desulfatiglans sp., assembly GCA_964547435.1. Taxonomy (GTDB): domain Bacteria; phylum Desulfobacterota; class DSM-4660; order Desulfatiglandales; family HGW-15; genus CAZJOB01. The sequence continues at coordinate 25,171 of CAZJOB010000002.1, forward strand.
CTGAAGCACAACCCCCTTTTGGAACTGAGACTGCATGACCGGTTTATCACTCACCACACCCCTTTTATAGATATCATCCAGAAGCACTGTGACACCCCTTTCAATAGCCTCTGAGAAACCGGTTTCCATCAACCGTTCAAACAGTATTTCATCAGGGTTTAACTCCATGACCCTGAAGAATCCTGCCCTGGTCTGATCAACCTCATCCATCATATCCATGAATAACTGATCAATAGGGACATTTGTTTCAGATACCTCATTTATCGAGGTGAACATCTTTCTTGCTTCCGACATTGCTTCACGCACTCTGATGGCAACGCTGGATGAGGAGGGATCAAAATCATAGATATAGGGGGCGCGGTTTGCGGCATCTTCCCTGTCCTTCTCAATCCTGGCCCTGTCTTCTATAAGAATGTCCCTGCTTGCCTTTACGTCCTCTTCGGCGACATCCCCCAGTTTGTAAACCTTCTCCGGCCTGCTCAAAAAATTCGGAAACAGAAAGATGCTTATAATCAGGCTCGTAAAAATAAGGATCAGCCACCTCTGAACCTCAACGCCCGGAATTTTATTTCTGCGGACTTTATCAATGCCCATTATTTTTACCTCTTCGGCTCTCATTCTTTTCATAGGCGTCAATTATCTTCTGGACAAGAGGATGCCTTACCACGTCATCTCTTGAAAAATATACAAACCTGATTCCCTCTATCCCTTCCAGCAGGTCGCGCGCCTCAATAAGACCTGACATCTTGCCGGCAGGAAGGTCTGTCTGTGTTACATCACCGGTAATCACCGCCTTTGAACTGAAACCCAGCCTTGTTAAAAACATCTTCATCTGCTCTGTAGTGGCGTTCTGAGCCTCATCAAGTATAACGAACGAATCATTTAATGTCCTCCCTCTCATAAATGCCAGGGGAGCTACTTCAATTACTCCTTTTTGAATGAGCTTTGTGGCGTCATCAAATTCCATCATATCATGCAGGGCGTCATACAGGGGCCTCAGGTATGGGTTCACCTTTTCATAGA
>CAZJOB010000002.1:26203-39407 GCA_964547435.1 uncultured Desulfatiglans sp.
GTCGACCTTGCTCTGCAGGTCGCCCGGTAAAAAGCCGAGACGCTCTCCCGCCTCAACCGCTGGTCTGGCCAGCACGATCCGGTTAATCTCCTTCTTGGCAAGAGATGCGACGGCCATTGCCATGGCAAGATAGGTCTTTCCTGTCCCGGCAGGCCCGATAGAGAAAACTATATCAAAATTTCTTATGCTTTCTATGTAATCCTTCTGGTTGATCGTCTTTGCAGTGATAATTCGCTTTTTTGATGATATGTAAACGCTGTCAAGAAAGATCTTCTTGAGGTCCGCGGACTGGTCACCGCTTAATATTCTTATGGCGTGTTCAACATCTGCGGCGTAAACAGGAAAATCGTTCCTTATCAGTTCATATAACTGGGTGAGCACCTTTTCCGCCAGATCAACTTCCCAGTCTCCGCCATGCAGTGTAAATTCAGTGCCTCGTATATTGATTGTCAGACCTATCCTCTTCTCGATTATCCTGATATTTGAATCCTGTTCACCGCACAGGACCCTTATCATGTCATAATCCCTGAGTGTTATTTTTCTGGTCAAAGAGGAACTGGTATCCGCTCTCTTTTTAGGCAAAATTAATCTCCGATGATCTGTATGATTACTACACGCTCTCTGGGCTGATTATCAAAGTCCGTGAGAACGACCTGCTGCCATATCCCCAGAAGAAGACGTCCTCCCATAAGAGGAACCTGCAGAGAGGGGCCAAGAAGCGCGGCCCTGACATGGGAATAGCCGTTTCCATCGCCCCATTTTTCATTATGCTCATAGTATGCGTCTTCAGGGGCCATTCTGGAAATAGCCTCTTTAAGATCATTTATGACCCCGCGCTCATATTCTATTGTTGTAAGGGCCGCGGTTGATCCGGGCACAAAAAGATTTACTATTCCATTTTTAATCGGAGAATGGCCGACCTTGTTCTCCACCTCTCTGGTGATATCTATCACATCTGTTTCCGATGTGGTGTTTATCTTGATCTCATATATCTCCACAGACATTTTCGCACCCTCTTTTTAATATTTGCCGGATTTGATATCGAAGAAAAAATCACTACCACAGACAGGTTCTTCAATCAAGTAAAATAGATTCTTTAGGAATATCGTTATTTTATATAATTGATATACTTATAGCTATATATAGACATTTAAATGTTAATTTAAGGGTAACTAGTCTTTTCATTTTATACCATGCTCAATTCCAGTCTGTGCTTTATCTTCTCCCATCCGGGTATAACAGAACCAAGCATCTTATAAAAATCAGTGTTGTGATTGTGGTGTTTCAAATGGCATAACTCGTGGGAAACAACATAATCAATACACTCAATGGGTGCTCTTATCAGGTCTGTATTTAGTGTCACAGTTCCTTTTTCTGAAAGACTTCCCCATCTTTTTTGCAGTCGTTTGACCGATAATTTGGGTTTATGCAAACCGAAACCTGAAAATCTTTTCCAGCAGCGATCCATTCTATCTCTGAATTTTACCTTTGCCTTCTCCAGATACCACCTTTTCAAAAGTTTTTTTACATTTTCAGGAGTGGGTGTATCAGGACATGAAATATAAAAGAAACCTCTGTATAGCTTCACTGAGTTTTCTGATCCCCTGCAAACCTTCAGGCGATACTGCTTCCCCAGGTACAGATGGGTTTCACCATTTACATAGCATCGTGCTGGTGTTCTGGGATCAAATTGCCTGAAATAATTAAGCTGTATGAGAATCCATCGGGCTCTTTTATTCAGTTTGTTTTCAATTAGTGAGATATCAGAATTTTTAGGAGTCTTTACAATAACAGAGCTGTCAGGATGAACTGCAATTTCTATGGTTTTTCTATTACCGGAAAAGAGGCTGTAATCGATCTTTTTACGCCCATAGGTTATCGTATGTTTTCCATTAAAGGTTGTGGTCTCTCTCATTTGAGGCTCCTGCTTTCAGCAACCATCATTACCTTTTCTAAAATTTCATCCATCTGATCCGGTGTTAATTCAATGCCCTTTTTCATTTTGAGCACATCATAAAAGTAATCATCTATATCATTACCTGCCTGATTCTGGACATCGTAATCATTCCAAAAATTGATCTTTTTATGTTTTACAAAGATATTGTAAACTGCAATGGCCGTCTCAGATGTTACAGATTCGACCTCACTTGAGCTTAAACCATAGCCCTCAATAAATGGTTTAATTATACCATAATAGGCCATGGCATCTTCATTTTCTTTAATGGTATCAGGCACATCATCATGCACCTTTCCCATAACCTTATTTCGAATATCAACAGCCTTATTAAGGTATTCCATGTCTGATATCCTTTTTGACTTGAAATCCTCTATAGCCTGCTGAATCAATTTTGAAAATTTCTCATAAAAAGCAGGGTCTTCGCCCATTTTATCAGTAATAACCTTTTTAGTTGCATGGGCTATCATGTCTGCTCTGGAGGCTGTACTCTGTTTAGTCAGGTATACCCCCTGCTCCTCCTTGACCTGATTAAAAGTTTTATTATCAAAGATGTTCACAGGTTCATTAAGCCGTATTACCTCGTTTGCCTGGATATGTGTATCAAGTAATTTTTTAATTCTCGGTTCATACTCCTTGTAATCAATAGCCTCTGCATACCGCAGTTTCACAGATTTTTTAAGGGAGTGGAATTTTCTAAGGTCCGCTTTATATGTGGATAACGTCTTTTCGTCAGTCTCTGTTAAAAAAGTTTCAGAAGAAAGGGCGATTGCCAGACTTTTACTGTATTGGGTCAGCCGGGAATAAAACTCTTCCCGAAGTGCATCATCCGCAAGTAACACCTCATATGCCTCTTCATCATAGGAATGTTTTACAGTCTTGAACAGCTCCCATAAATCAGAGTATCGTTCCGGCAGTCTATTAATCTCATTATTGATTGAGGTAATAGTCCCGACCAGATCAGCTTCATCAAATCCTTCAAAGGCACTGTACATGGTTAAAGCTGTATCCAGTTCCCCAAGCACACTTGCATAGTCTATTATGTAACCATACTCTTTACCTTCATGCAGCCGGTTTACTCTGGCAATGGCCTGTAACAGCGTGTGTTCTCTTAGTACCCTGCACAGATACAAAACTGTGTTCCTTGGCGCATCAAACCCGGTTAAAAGTTTATCAACTACAATGAGGATTTCCGGGTCATTCCCGAATTTAAACTGGTTGATAAGTTGTTTTGTATATTCTTCTTCGCTGCCATACCGCTTTATCATTTTCTGCCAGAATTTAACCACAATATCTGATGATTCTTCATCGGTTTCTTCATATCCTTCACGCATATCCGGTGGAGATATAACGACATCAGAACTCACAAAACCAATTTCAATTAAAAATTTATTATACTTTATCGCAGATTCCTTATTTGGCGCAACAAGCTGAGCCTTAAACCCTGTACCCTGCCAGTTGGATCTGAAATGTTCACTGATATCAAATGCCCGCATATAAATAACCTGCTCGGCCTTATTAAGCATTTCAGCACGGGCATACTTACGTTTTAAATCCGCCTGCTGTGCTTTGCTTAACCCCTTGGTATGCCGCTCAAACCATAGATCTACTGCCTCTTTATTCTGGGTCATCTCAACATGACGTCCTTCATATAGGAGTGGGACAACAGACCTGTCAGCAACTGCCTGGGAGATAGGATAATGTGGTTCCAGAAGTTTTCCAAATCTGGCAAAGTTGTTCTTTTCTTTCTTCAGCAAGGGAGTTCCTGTAAAGCCCAGATAACAGGCATTGGGGAACATCTGGCGCATACGAGCAGAAAATGATCCGAACTGTGTCCTGTGCCCTTCATCAACAAGTATAAAGATATCCGGGGATTCATCCTTATACTTTTTATATGAATACGCCTTGTCAAACTTGTGAATCAGGGTAGTTATTATGGTTGACTTTTTTTCAGAGATCAGTTCCAGCAGGTTACGGCCCGATGTTGCACGAATGGCCTCAAGTCCGCATGCAGCAAATGTGTTCCCAAGCTGTTTATCCAGATCATTTCTGTCAGTAACAAGCACTATTCGCGGGTCCAGGATTTCTGTCCCAAGGGCAAGACTTCGCGCAAGCATAACCATGGTAAGGGACTTTCCTGAACCCTGCGTATGCCATATAACACCGCCTTTTCGTGATCCATCACTGTTGAATTGCCTGATCCTGTTAAGGGTGGATTTAACAACAAAATACTGCTGATAACGTGCAATCTTTTTAATGCCGCCATCAAAAAGGGTAAACTTCCATGCAAGTTCCAGAAGTCTTTCCGGTCTGCATAAAGAATAGAGTGTTTTATCCTGCTCGGTTATAAGCCGTGAATTATGAACCACAGAAGGCACAGAAGACACGGAAAAATTATTAGGGTCTACTTCGTATCTAAGAGAATCCTGGACCAATTTTTTAAGGTTTTTAATTTCCGTGCTTTCCGTGTGTTCCGTGGTTAATCCAGGTTCTTTCCAGACACTCCAGAACTTTGCTGCTGTACCGGTTGTTGCATACATGGCATTGTTTTTGTTGCACGCCAGAACTATCTGGCTGTAAATGAAAAGTTTGGAAATATGCTCATCATTCTGGTTTCTGATAGACTGTGAAACAGCCTGTTCAACTTCAATATTAGGGGCCTTGCATTCAATAACACAAAAGGGAATACCATTAACAAAAAGGACAATATCAGGCCGAACTGTTTCTGTACTTCGTGATCTCTCAACACTGTATTCAACAGTCACATGAAATTTGTTTCGGGATGGATTCCGCCAGTCGATATAGTTAAGGGTAAAGCTTTTTGAGCCTCCTTCAATGGTCTGCTCCATGGCGGTACCAAGCGTAATCAGATCATAAACCGCTTCATTGGTCTTAAGCAGCCCATCATATTTTATATTTTTGAGCTTCTGTATGGCAGACTGGACATTTTCTTCACTGAAGAGGTATTCACCACCCTTATGCCTGATCCGGTTTATTTCCTTGATCTGATTTCGAAGTATGTTTTCCAGAAGAACATTGGATAACCGGTTTTGTCTTTCCCGAAATGCCTCTGCTGGCGTCAAATATTCAAAACCCAGACTGATAAGAAGCTGTAAGGCAGGGATTTGAGAAAGATATTTTTCATTTATCCGAAAACTGTTCATGTTATTCTTTTACTCCTTTTGGCAGTTCGAACCCTATAAAGCCGTTCTGTGAAACCGCCTTCCTTTTCAAAATCCTGAGCGAGTCGCTCCACCTGCCGATCAAGGAGTGAACATGCCACTGCAATCAAAACAAGTGAGGCATTTGCAGAGAGTTCGGGGAAAACTCCAGTTGACAGGGTGGACGTTGTTGACTTTGTTGACATTGCAGAGCTTTGCGAAACATGTCCATCCAGTCCACCGTGTCCATATTGTCCACCCCTCTTTGCCACCTTGATAATCCAGGCTGCAACCTCGTTAGCAGTCTGGCACCTCTTATCAATAAGCTTCTGCCTTAAAGGGTTTTCACGATCCCATTGTTCGAGCTTACGCTGCCTCAGAAAATCTTCATAATCCAGTTTGAGTTCCTCAAGGCTTGCCCGCGCCACCTGAGTAAGTTTCAATTCGGTTTTTTTGGAAGTAGCCGAGGCCTGTGAGCCCTCTGCAATATTCTGAACCCCTGAACGGGCTGCCTGAATCATCTGATCATGGGTGCGGCTGAACTTGTCAATATACTTTTCACAAAACCGCACTGTTATATCATATACCAGTTGAGCAATCTGAAAGCTTTTAAGTTTGCGGTAGCCGCCGTGTTTTAGAATCAGATCAGACATGATTACCCATATCTATATTTTCAAGAATTAGCTGATGAATCGATTTAATCTGCCATTCTGATAAGGGCTCATCTTTTGTGACCAAATCCTCCACGAAATAGATAGCTTCACGATGATTAATAGCCTCAAAATGTTCCCGCATGGTTTTGCCACCAACTGTGATCCCTTCCAGCGCAACCTTGGTCTCTTTAAGCGTAAGGGGATTCCCTTCAATGGCATTTGAATTGTAAGTCCACCGCAAAACAAGATCATCATGAAGGTTGGCAACAACCTCCTCTTGAAGAGGGTGGTAGGAATCAAGAATCTTTTTCAGATGGTCAAGTTTTTTATAGTCAGGCATTATTTTCTCCTTTTTTTATTACCTCAGGTTTTATCCGCCATTGACCAGTAAGCAGCTTCTGCATTAGGCCTTGTTTCTGAGCTTTATATTTTTCCACTATTTTTTTTAGAAGACCGATTTCTTTTTCATAAGCATTTATATATTCGGTTATTTGGATTTGTTCTTCAAGGGGAGGTAGAGGGACTTTCATCTTTGAAAAATCTCCCCATCTAAGGCTACCACGCCGATCAACTGATGAGCTTGTACTTACTTGAAAAATATGTCGATAGACATCTGTTTTAAGCAGTTTGTACAAATATTGAGGATATACCTTTTTTTCATTTACACCGAATACTACATAGATTGGGCTAACAATACCTTTTTCACAGTGTTCCAAAAGGCCAATTGAACCTTCTTCGACATGATTCGAGGGGTAACCGAACTGACTTTTTTTAATTACTTTATAATTTGAAGTGTCACTACTGAATACCTGTTTTCCAAAATAATCTAGAGAGTTTACAAAACCTCCGTATTTTGTGCACGACAAAACTGTTTCTTCTGTGTCTCCATTTCTTGTTATGATCTCTTCAGCTATTTTCCCAATTTTTATCAAATCCCAGTCTGAAGCATATTTAAAGAAATTCCCATCAGCTAACTTGCTCTCTTTATTATTAATTCTTTTATATCCAAATACAAACAAGTTGGATATCTGCCTTAACTCACTTTCCTTCGCTTGAATCAGCTGTTTGATTTTTTTAATAGCCTTATCCCAGGTGGAAAGTAAATCGGCGATTGCCTTTTGTTCGGAGAGTGGAGGGAGGAGGATTTTAAACTTGCTAATCTTCTGAAGTGTTAGCCGTGTTATTGCCTGCCCAGCCATGTCCTTTTTTATATCAAATTGAACTCTTGGGCTGGATAACCATTGTAATAAATACTCATTTTCCAACAAACCAGCCTTACCACGTAAATAGGCGACACTGGAAAGGAGGCTAAATTCCTCTTCAAGCGTATTAATGCATACATTTCCAGTGCTTGCTCCATCTTTCGTCAGCAATACATCTCCAGCCTTAACAGGACTAGCAGAATAAATCCTTTTATGTTCCTCATCTGGAATATAAATAATGTCTTCTAAGTCCAACCTTCCCATACGAATATTTTTTGAAGTGATATATATATTTTTACCACCAAAAAATTGGGGAGAGAAATGAGTTCCATCTTTTAATACTTCAAGTGCCTCGTCGAATGTCTTTAGTTTCCATGAGTTTGGAATTTTGTATTTAGTATTCATTTATGCCTACTTATATAAATCTAAATTAAAAAAATTTTTATTTTTCATGTCTATTTGTGCTCATCCGTGGTTCCTCCCAATTGCTTCACCGCCCTATCTTCCACCAATAACCGCATCTGCTGAATAGCAGTCTGATTCAATCTTTTCAGTCGTTCCGGCTGACTTAAGCCCTCCTGAATAAAATGAGCATTCAGATTTTCAAGATTTGCCAGACAAACCAGTTGTGATACGTTGGCAAAATCGCGGATATTCCCTTTTTCTTCCGGGTTTTCATCTCTCCATTGTTTAGCGGTTTTACCGAAAAGAGCCATATTTAGAATATCCGCTTCGGAGGCATAAACCAGATTAATCTGAGCTTTGGTCAATTCCAGTGGAATCAAATGCTCTTTTATAGCGCCTGTATGAATTCGGTAATTGATCTTGGTGAGGTTGCGGCGGATGTCCCAGCCTAGTTGCTTGAGTTCTTCATCTTTCAGACGCTGGAATTCTTTGATTAGATAGAGTTTGAATTCCACTGAAATCCAGGACGCAAATTCAAAAGCTATATCTTTATGGGCATAGGTGCCGCCATAGCGACCGGCTTTGGAAATAATGCCGATGGCATTGGTCGCTTCGATCCAACGTCTGGCTGTAAGTATAAAGCTGTTTAATCCAGCCTGTTTTTTAATCCCATCGAATTCGATGGGATTAAAAGCGGAGTTGTTGAGCTGTTCCCATACCCCCAGAAACTCAATGGTGTTCCTGTTTCTCATCCAGTTCATGATAATGTAATCAGTTCGGTTGCTATCTTTGTATCGGGCAATATCGGTAAGTGAGATATAATCTTCCTTTTGATTGGATTGAATAGAGACCTCTGTGCTTAAAACCTGAATTTTCTTGTTCTTTGCCATTTTTACCTCCTTGACAGACCATTCCGAGATACTCCTCGAATTGGTTTTTGATGGTAGCCCTAAACCATCTCGTTGATGTCAACGAAATGGTTTTTAACCGGTTTTCTTCTATTCAGAATATTTTATTAACCATTTTTCCCACTTGGTAAAAATGGTTGCCAATATCGCCACAAGGTGTTTCACAAGCAATTCTTCCGTGTTATTCCGCGACTGACGTGGTTCCAATAAATATTCGTGACGATTCGTGTTCATTAGTGGTTACCTCTGAATCTCCTTGAGTTTTTCAGCCATCTTTGTTCTCACCTCTGCCAGCTCTTTTTCAAGTGCATCGATCTCAAGTTGGACCGCATCAATATCTATCTCCACTTCCTCTTCAAATGTGTCCACATAGCGGGGAATGTTAAGGTTGAAATCGTTTTCTTTAACCTCAGAAAAATCGGCAACATGGGCATATTTTTCTACATCTACTCTGGCTTTATAGGTTTGCATGATTTTGGAAATGTGTTCTTCCGAAAGGGTGTTCCGGTTTTTACCGGATATAAATTCTTTGCCGGCATCCACAAAAAGAACATCCTTACATTCTTCTCGTGCACCTCCCCTTTCACGCGATCTGTCAAAAACAAGGATTGCTACCGGAATGTTGGTAGTCGGAAACAGGTTACCAGGTAAACCGATCACTGCATCCAGAATGTTTTCTTCAATCATCTTCTGCCGGATACGGCCTTCGGCCGCGCCACGAAACAGGACTCCATGTGGGACAACCACAGCAACCCTGCCCTGTTTTTCAAGGGCGATTTCCACCATGTGAGTGATAAAGGCCCAGTCACCTTTACTCTTTGGTGGAACACCTCTCCAGAATCGGTTGTATTTATCACTTTCTGCTTCTACTGCACCCCATTTATCCAAAGAGAATGGCGGATTTGCGACCACACAATTGAATTTCATTAATCTGTCATTCTCAACAAGCATGGGACTGTTAAGTGTGTCACACCACTCAATACGGGCGCTGTCAAAGCTGTGCAGGAATATATTCATGCGGCACAGGGCCCAAGTGCTGCCATTGGACTCCTGCCCGAAAAGCGCGAAATTCCGGCCATCAACCTGCTTTGCGGCCTGTATAAGAAGACCACCTGAACCGCATGCAGGGTCACAGATTCTGTCTCCGGATTTTGGCCCTGCTAACTTCGAGACCAGCTCTGTGACTTTAAGAGGGGTGAAGAACTCTCCGGCCTTTTTACCGGAGTCAGAGGCAAACCGCTCTATCAGATAGATATATGTGTTGCCGATAACATCTTCGGACACACGGCTGGGATGCATATCAAGCTGGGGTTTGTGGAAATCTTCCAGCAGGGCTTTGAGTCGTCTGTTACGATCTTTTGTTTTGCCGAGATTTGCCTCGCTGTTGAAATCTATATTCCGGAAAACTCCCTCCAGTTTTGCCTTATTGCTTTCTTCAATATGGTCAAGGACAATATTGATAAGTTCGCCAATATTGGCGGCTGACCTTCTCTCATAAAGGCTGTAATAGGTTCCTGGAAATTCATCCAGCACAGTTTCTTCGCCGTTTTCTTCATCCTTTTCTGTTAGCTTTACAACAGGGAGAACAAAACGCTCCCGGTCAAGCTTACGGCGTATGCGAACATCATCATCACCATACTGTTTTTTATATTCCTCATAGTGATCCTGCCAGATATCGGAGATATATTTTAAAAACAACATTACAAGGATGTAGTCTTTATACTGTGCCGGATCAACAACCCCTCTGAAAGTATCACATGCTGCCCATGCCGCATTATTTATATCTTTCTGATCGATCATGCTATTCACGTTTTATTCTCCTTTTGCATACTTCATCAATATTGTAGAAATGTATTGTTCACGCTTCTCAGCCAGTGTATGGAACAGAGTCTGTTCCCTGACAGACAATTTGGCCAGATCCAATATAGCTCTCTGCTTTTCTATAGAGGGCAATAGCACCTCAAGACCTTCAATTGCCTGTTTGCTTATCATTTTCTGGGTGGTTCCTCCGGCTATGCTGTTTAAAAAAACCTGTGCATCATGCTGACTTATGTACCAGTTCAGGTATTCTGGCAATATTATTTCAGGTTTGGTTACCCTTATCCTTAATAAAGGTGCGGCAACAACAGCTTTTCCGGGATCGGCAATAAGGACTGAGGACGTGTTTAAAAGCCCGCGTGACCTGAATATAAGATCCCCTTTCCGGACAAGATGTTGGTTTTTCACTGCTTTCATGTCTACCTTTGTCAAATAACTGCAATTTACTGTGTTATCATCCTGTAAGTCCTTCATTTGAATAACGGCGATTTCACCGTCCCTGGAAGCTTCAAGACGTGAACGAAATGAGTAGCCCGTCTGAACCGTCGCCAATTTTTTAAGTTTTAATTTCATCAAATCACCATAATTCTGCTGTAATAACGTTTCTGCGTATACTAATTATCCCTAATACATTTGTCAAGCTATATTTTGCAAAAATACCATTTCTGTATTTTTTAAAAAGGTGCAGAGATATTCTGTGGTATTTCAATAGTTCTAAAGAATTCGATAAAATCATTCAACTATCAGGTCAATTACCTTGACATGATATCGGTATTTACCTAGACTCGTGGCCATTCAGAAAGCAAAGGAAGAATAACACGAATGGAATCAGATAAAAAAGAACGGTGGCACTATGCTCAGAAAAAAGAGGACGCCTTCTGGCAGAGGAATGATGTGTATGAAAACGAGATGAACAGGGTTATATCCAGGTATAGACCTGTTATTGAAAGGCTTTCTGAAAAACTGCCGGCAAATCCTGTAATCATTGACGTGGGATGCGGCCCCACCTGCCCTGCCAGGCTCTTTAAATCCGGGCTCAAGATATTTCTTGATCCTCTTATGGATTCCTATAAAAAGACATATGGCAGCACACTCCCGAAAGGGGGAATGGTAACCGCTGCCGCGGAAAAGATTCCACTCAATGACAGCCGCGCTGACCTTGTGTTCTGTGTAAACGCGCTCGATCATATGATTGAACCGGAAAAGGCCCTTTCAGAAATCAAAAGGGTGCTTAAGAAAAATACAGGTGTCTTTGTTCTGGGGCTTTTTCTTCACCCTCCTCCCATAGCCGTTATTCGAAGATTCATTGACCGCTACCTGCCCATGTTCAGGGAAGACGCCCATCCATACTCCTATACAGTAAAAAGCACTCGAAAGATGCTGGCGGATTTTTTTACTATTACCGGCGAGGTATGCGCATACAGAAACGAGAAATCCATATTCCCTTCCCTTCACAGGGAAGACAGGCTCTTTATCTGCGCGAATAGATAGTGTGGTCATAGATAAATCAAAAATAGACCGAATCCTTATACGCTCCACAAACTGGGTGGGTGATGTGGTTATGACCCTTCCGGCCCTGGAAGGGTTAAAGGAGTGTTTCCCTGACAGCAGGCTATCCATTCTTGCCAGACCATGGGTTGCGTCCCTGTTTGAGGCCCATCCCGCAGTGGATGAGGTTATTGTTATAAAGGGAGAAATTGGTCCTCTTTCAAATATCAGAGAGATACTAAAGACATCATCCATAATAAGGCGAAAAAGATTCGATATGGTCATTCTGTTTCAGAACGCCTTTGAGGCGGCGCTTATTGCCTTTCTTGCCGGCATAAAAATCCGCATCGGTTATAACACGGATCACAGGTCTTTTCTTCTTTCTCACCCTGTTCCTCTGAACTTTAACCTGCAAAATGACCACCAGACCGGTTATTATCTTGACCTTCTGAAGGGGTTTGGCTGCAATCCCGAAAAAAGGGAGCCGAGGCTGTTCGTGAAAGCTGAGGATATGCTTAGGGCAAAGGAAATCCTTCAGCAAGAAAAGATTGACGATAGCGACACGATCCTCGGACTGAGCCCAGGCGCCATCTTCGGCCCTGCAAAAAGATGGCCGGCTGAGCGGTTCGCACAAACAGCAGACCGTGCTGTAGAAAACTGGAACGCGAAAGTTGTGATATTCGGAAGCAGCAAAGAAAAGGATATATGCGAAGAGATGTTGAACAGAATGAACCACCCTGCTGTTAATATGTGCGGAAAGACGGGCTTAAGGGAGGCAATAGCACTGATCAAAAACTGTGATTTTTTTCTTACCAATGATTCAGGCTTGATGCACGTGGCCGGGGCCCTTGAAGTTCCCCTTGTCGCCATATTCGGTTCCACAAATCCAAAGGCAACCGGGCCGGCAGGGAAAAGTTCGATTGTTATTAAGCATGACATCAAATGCTCTCCATGTCTTAAACCAGTCTGCCCGAAAGATTTCAGATGCATGCTGGAAATTGGTGTGGATGAGGTGTGGGAGTGCCTTGAAAAGCTAAAGAAGGGAAAAACCAATGGCTGAGATAATAAAAAAACAACCTGCCATATTCCTGGACAGGGATGGAACCATAAACGAACAGATGGGATATATCAACCACATATCCCGTTTTCATATCCTTTCAGGAGTTCCGGAGGCTATAAGGCTTTTCAATGAAAGCGGATATCTCGTTATTGTTATAACCAATCAATCGGGAGTGGCAAGGGGCTATTATCCCATAAGCCTTGTTCATGAGATCCATGAACGCATGATTGAGACCCTTAAGAACCAGGGGGCGCACATCGACGCAATCTATTTCTGTCCCCATTATTCAAAGGGAAAGGTCAAAGAATACGCCATTGAATGCGATTGCAGAAAGCCCAAGACCGGTCTTATCAAACAGGCCATGGAATCTTTTGATATAGATATGCCAGGTTCTTATATGATAGGCGACCACTTTACCGACCTTGAGACGGCGCATAACTGCGGCCTTAGGTCAATTATGGTAAAGACCGGTTACGGCCTGGGAGAGGTGGATTTTATCCTGCCGGAGTTTGAATTCAAGCCTGTCTATGTGGCGGAAGACCTGCTGGATGCGGC
>CAZJOB010000003.1:0-4082 GCA_964547435.1 uncultured Desulfatiglans sp.
ATGTTCACGGAACTTGATGTCTCGGTTTTGCCTGTTCCGGAGAACAGGCATTCAGCGGACATCAATATCAGATTTGAAAACAGTGAGAAAATGAATCCATATACCGAAGGACTCCCTGATTCCGTGAATGAGGCCCTGGCAAATAGATACAGGGATATTTTTACAGTTTTTAACAGACACAGGGATAAGATCAGCAGGATAACATTCTGGGGTCTTCATGACGGTTTATCCTGGAAAAATAATTTCCCTGTTTTCCGAAGGACCGATTATCCCCTGCTTTTTGACCGGGACATGAAACCAAAAAAGGCATTTTATGCCTTGACAGGATTAACAATGGATAAAGAACAATAGGTTTTCTTTGTTTGACATGAAACATTAATTCCTCTATACTCCGCGAATTAAAACAAGTTCTTACCTTTTATTATCATTTCTATTTTTAGGAGGGAAATCGATGAATACGCCAATGCACAGATTCAAGTACACAAAACTGACAAAGGACCAGATCGGCAAAAAGCTTGTGGAAACGGAGGCCGGCCCTAAATGCGCGTCCGATTTTTCCGATGTTCTTGCCGGAAAATCCTATAAAATTGTCACAAAGGACGGTCCTGTTTTAAACTACTCCTTCAAAGACAAGAAAAAATTGACCCTTTCCGAAGACGGTGGTTCAAAGGTTGACTGCGGTTACGGCGCGCTCACACTTAAACAGATGGCATTCTTTTCTCACATGATTCCTAAAACCCAGAAGGGCTACAATGTCTTCATGGATCTTGACAGCAATCTCGTAACTGTAATTGAAGTATTGCTTTCCAGCGGCATAAAAGAGCGAGGATTCGGCGGAGAGGTGGCAATAGATGACAGGGAAGTCGTGCGCCAGATATATTACGGTTATATCGAAGTCGCTGGGCAGGAACCTCCCGCAAAGCTGCATACTCTTACAAACAGGATTCAGGGCAAGGGTATGTACTGGAAACAGGATACCGGAGTCGAGACACTCGAATTCTACGCCTCTGTGTGTACCACAAACTTTGTTGAACTGACCAGGCATGTGGATGATCTCAGCTATTGCGCCACATCCGATTATATATTGGTAAACGACAACATGTTTATCTATGACAGGACCGAATGCGAATTTTCAGGCATCATGACCATGTACGCCGTTGATCTGTTTACCGAAACCCAGATAGGTGTGAGGCTTGGATTTAATGAAAAAGACGAACTTGAATACTACATGTTCAGAGGAAAAGGAAAGGTAGTGGGTCACCTGACAGCGCTTGAACCCTTTGACGAACACGGCGAAAAAATAAATATGGGCTTCGGGGGTCCGCCGGCGGGCGCTGCTGATACACCTGCCCCGAAACCTCTCAGAGGTTCCGATAGAGTACTTTACCGTCCGGCCAGGAATCTTAAATATATATCAGAGGAAGAGATAAACAAGATTGCGGAAACCAAGACCGTCACATTTACTGACAATCCCGACTCTCCCCAGGCACAGGCCGGCATGATGGGAGGCAACACACTTCCCTACAGTGATCTGCTGGCCGGGAAGGAGTTCACACTCCGTTTTGACCACGGCCCTGTGTATAATTACAGGGTTAAAGACGCCTATAACCTTGAATGGAAAAAAGAAGGCGATTCAAAATGGCTGAAGGAAACCTACAGGGCCTTTGAGGCTGACGAAAAATTGCTTTTCTTCGCCCATATGCTTACCGGGAACAAACCTCCGGCAAGCGTCAAGATCGCTCTTGACCTTACAAACGGCCTTACTACATGCATATATTCAAAGGTCGGTTCCCCCTATTACGGGGATGAAGTTGTATACGAGGCATTCTTCGGTATCGCAGAGATGGAAGGGGTGGAATCGGCAAAATACCTGAGACATGAATTTACCGATGAACTGGTAGGTTGCGGGTTCACCAGGACATACTCCGACAATATGACCTCTATGCATCTTTATACTACACCCCACTCCTCATCCTGGACGATTTATATGCAGGACCAGACTCTCGGCATACAGTGGTGTGCGCCGGCAATTTATGTAAAACTCAGGGATGGGGTATATATATTCGACCTGGTGGAAGAAGCATGTAATGGCGCCGAAACATGTATCATTGAAAATAACAAGACAATGCGTGCTTCGGGGTTTGGCTTTCACGGCGGCAGAGATGGAATCAACCTTGGTGTCATCGGCGCCATAGCGCGGGATCTTGGACAGTACCAGGTTAATAAGTTCTTCGGCCCCAATGCCAGAAGGAAAGGAGCGTAAGATGAAAAGTCTCAAATCTCAATCAGGGCGCGACGCCAGCCCGGGTCAGCCGAATGCGGGGCGGCGTTCCTTTATATGCAAGATAGGTGCAGCCATGACAGCGGTGCTGGCTACTGCTGTCCCGGGAATGGCAAAATCCCATGTTGATAAGGACAAAGGCTTAAAGGCTGGTGTTGACGAGCTTTCCAGACAGATTGGAATGCTTGAAGACGAAAAGGCCATTCAGCAACTGCATCAGACATATGAAAATCATATTGATAACGGCGAATATGAAGAAGCCGTCAACCTGTTTGACGAAGGTGGAGAGGTGATCTTCAACGGAGGAATCTTTCGTGGCAGAAAGACCGGCATTTCCAGGCTTTACAGCGATCATTTCCGCACAGGATTGACCGGCAAAAAGATGGAAGCAGCACCCGGTTTTCAGAGGGATTCAGGGCAGCAGAAGGAAACCATAACAGTTTCGGCTGACCGAGCGTCCGCCGTTGCACGTTTTCCCTTTTCTATTCAGGCGGGCGCCCCCATAGTGTCTGATTCCCAGTTGATTCAAATGGCGCGTCTGCAGGGCGGCGGAATTATGAAATGGTGGGAAGGCGGTATATATGAAGTGTCATATGTAAAAGACACGAGAGACGGCGGCTGGAAGATAAAGAGGCTTGAATACAGTGCCCTGTCAAAGGCGGATTACAGGCCCGGAAGGTCATATGCCAGGCCCATTTCCATACCTTCCTTCTCAGTGACATATCCTCACGACCCGGCGGGACCGGACAGTCTTGTAATTAAGGCATAGAGACCTCAAAATCTGAAAATAAAAGGGGTCTTCAGGGTTTTAAACCCTGAAGACCCCTTTATTTTTGGTTCTTACCCTAACTTATTTTTCGATTTAAGAAAATCCGCAACATCTTTCATTCCCAGATCCGCGAGGGTCTGACCCTTTGGATATCCGGAATCCTTGTTCCATCCTTCGATATCATAATAGTGGTTCTTGAAATTTTCTACTCCCTCTTCGGTCATATATAGCTCCTTGCAGTTCTGCCAATCCCATTTTTTGCCATCGTAAATAGGTTTATCGGCGTCAAAACCGCAATAGGATGCACCTGGTCTATAATAATATCCCGTGAACTTCTCCATGTTTTTATGCCTGCCCTGAAGCGCGAAAATCGCCCTTTTCAGGTTCCACGCGCGCCGGCCTATCTCCAGTCCGTCCTGAAAGGTCTGGTTTTTCCCTGTTATAGCATTAAGGTACCGTGGTTCCGCCTCGGGAGTATGCCCATAGCCCTTGGGATGGCTCGCGCTGAATAGCTTTGCATAGCCCCAGTCGCAGTAGCCGATCGACTCCTTAAAATAGGTCCAGTAGTGCATGCGCCAGGCAACGAATTCGGCCTTATGTCTTGAAAAGATGCCGGTGTCAAATGCCTGTTTTCCTTCCCAACTGAAATCAAACCAGAAGTGGTTGTTGAAGGTTGTCCTTTCTGCCAGGACCTTTACATAGTCTTCACATGTCCACTTCTTGCCGCCTCCTCCAAAACCTCCAAACCCTCCTGAGGGATTGCCCATACCCATATCATGGCTGTTTATATCCCGGGAATCCAGCAGATTTCCATAAGCCCAGTCTACTCCCGGCATGGACCAGTGATCCATATACCCCCACATTGTCTGCCTGCAAAGGGTGCTGAAATCATCTGTCCTGCCCAGCGTTTCACAAAAACGCGCTGTCCCCTCTGCCAGAAGGTCGCCGATTCCATACCTGTTCGCGAGGGCTATCCCGTATATTTCCATGAATTCCTGACTTGGAAACTTGTCCATATTAAGGGGCGCCATA
>CAZJOB010000003.1:4092-37746 GCA_964547435.1 uncultured Desulfatiglans sp.
TTCCCGGGCCTATGATGCCCATATCATACATCTTCTTCATATACCAGCCCAGGGCCGAGTATGCCGGAACCTCGGGTTGAATCGGGAAATCCGGATTATGATTGGTGGGAAATGACATGGGTCCCTGAAAACAGGTTTCCATGCCGTTTATTCCAAGCTGCTGAACAATGTCGGTTCCTTTCCGGTTCCATCTGGTTAACTCCGGGCCTCTGGGATCCAGGCTGCCTGCGTCGGTAGCAGTGAGACTGAACCATGTTGATTCGGCGCAGTCATCGGAATCCTGACTGTACGCACGATCCCGGTTATGACATTTTCTCTGCTGGCCACAGCCAATACAGGCCGATCCGACCGATTGGCCGCCGAATCCTGCGAAACCGGGCCCCGACGGCCAGTTCTTTTCATACCAATCCCTGGCGTCTTTTAATCCCTTTGGGTCGGCTATCTTTATTCCCTTTGTTCCAACAACAGCAACGGCCTTAAGGTTTTTGGATCCGAATACACCTCCGAATCCTCCCTGTCCGGCGCCGCTGCCGCCTCCGTGTATCAGAGAAGCGACCCTGGTCATATTTTCACCAGCGGCTCCGATGGTTACAATAGCAGGTCTTTGAATAGTATATCTACCGTCTATTTCCTGCCACTGCTGGCCATATCGAATGCCTGATTTCTTCCATATCTCTTCCTCGCATTCCCATGTTGTAAGACCCCACAGGTCTTTAGCATCTTCAATTGTTACCTTATCGTCTACAATATTTATATAAACCGGAGAATCCGCCCTTCCGATCACCGCCACGCCATCCCATCCGGCCATCTTCATAAAGGTGGAAAACATACCGCCGAAATTGCTGTGACCGAACCACTGTATCGGGTAACACTGGGGAGATAAACCTGAAACACTCGTCCTGGCCCCCCATGGAACCCCGGTTCCGCTGACAGGTCCGGTAATGAGAGAAACCATATTTTTAGGATTAAAGGCGTCCTTAAGATCCCAGTCTCCCGGAAGAACGCAAAACTCCCAGAAAAGGGCCGTGGCAATTCCGTGTCCTCCGCCGTATGGTTCATATTTTTCTGTGTCTAATGCCCTTATCTCTTTATTCGTAAGATTAACTAATAATAATTTTCCGCCATATCCTGGTGTAGCCATAACTGTACTCCTTTCTTTTACTCTTTAGCCTTGGGTTTAGCAAACGGGAAAGCCGGCATCGGCTTTCTGGGCGGCTGCAGGTTCCGGTCATATCCATTGATATCGGTCTGATCAGGGAGTTCATCCACAACCTTCAAGGCGTTCGCGACGCAGGCCTCTACGCAGGCCTGTGAGCCATTTATTCCGCCTTTTTTGTTATAATAGGGAGTATCTGTGCATAAATCACACTTCATGGCTTTTTCTGTAACATGATTCCATATCGGTCTATGCGGTATAAACGGGCAGGATTGTATGCATGTCTTACAGCCTATGCATTCATCCGCGTTGATCATTCTTATGTTGCCGTTTTCAGCGCTTATATGACACGCCCCTGTGGGACAATTTTTAACGCATAGAGGGTCCGGACACTGCCGGCAAAGGTTTATCTGAATATCAAAGGGATATTCATCAAGAACATTCCTATGAACCTGTATTCGCGACAGGGACAGATTGACTACACCCTCGTGAACAAGAGAGCATGAGATCATGCAGCCGTAACATCCGGCGCAGTTTTTGCTGTCACAGACCAGATATTTGGTTGACAGCGGGTATTCCTCCTTTGCTTCTGCTGCCGTGGGAGAACAGACAGCAAGGGCGGTTCCCGCAATCGCGGTACCCCCAATAGTCAGAAAATCACGCCTTGAATATTCCCTTTTTTCGGTTTTGTCGGGCACTTTTTTAAGGTCTTTTGACATGAATGACACCTCCGTAAATGAACTTGTTATTATATATCGACCTTTCGAACATTCGAATAAATCCTTTTCTTATCTGTAACAACTCCGGTATCTCGATCACTTGCGAATAAATGAAGGCACTCGGCGTCATAGATAACAAGAATTTACAGTTATATTAGTATAGGAATATATATTATGCATGTCAAGAAAGATATGGGATTAAAAATTGGCGGGAAAAGACCATATATCAAAATAAAATGATGCTAAACTGCATTTTTACCCTTCAAAAAGATTAAATAGGTTACGATTGATAGAATACGAGGCATGACACCTTTTCAGTTGTCATGCCCCGCTTGTATAGTCACCGGATATTCTGTATCTCCTCGGACATTCCCTGCTCATAGGTGCTCCACCCGGAATTCAGGCCGAAGGCGCCTCTAAGAAAAACAGCCTCAATCCGACGAATATTTCCCTTTTCAATCTTGAACAGCTCTGCTATCTGCCAGGTCCAGTTGATCGAGTGATGGTCAAAAAAACCGAACGCGAAGACTATTCCGCGTTCCCTGTCCACCGCGACAAAGCGGCGGTCGCGAATACGTGTGACAATGCCTGCCAGTTGTCCCGACTCAAACTGTGCCTTGCAATTGGTCTGTGTGGTCTGCATGCCGTTTTCAAAACGTTCGCAGTCATCTGTGAAAGGATAGTATCCCTTGCCGTCGTTTCTCTGCAGGCCCTCGAAATAATAGTCCGCAATCTTGACGAGTTCTTCCCGTGACATGCGTTCTTCTTCAGGTATGACCTCAGTGTAGACCTTATGAGGAGCTCCCATCTTTTCAACCGCCTCTCCGGTCGGAGGAAAGCGTGAGGGCTTCTGTTCCTCTTCTTCAAAAAGACTCGTCTCGGGACGTATCACAAGCTGTTCCGCCTCGCAGATCTTCCCGTTGTCGTCAATTTTCAAACGAATCGCGACGGCCGGCAGAGTCTCCTTTGCGTTCGGCCCGGCCCCGCCTCCTTCCTTGACTGTTCCAATATAGGCAATCTGACGGGTCTCCACATCAGGAACATAGAATTTATAGTTCCCCCTGCCTGTCATACTGTACCAGAGACCTTCACCGCCCAGGGGCAGTTGAACGCCGTTTTCTGTAAATTTACAGTCCCTGGTAAAGAGTTCCAGGCTGGGATCATTGTTCATCATGGCGTCCATGTATTGATCAAGATAATTTTCCAGACACTCCCGGTCACAGACCGGTTTATCACCCTGCGCAAAGGCCAATGGTGTCACGAACAATAATGCCGCGAAAATAAATACTCTCATCCTCATAACACTCCTCCTTTATCTCTGTATTATCTGATGCTCTGAATCTCCTCGGAAATCCCCTGCTCGTATGTGCTCCATCCGGCATTCATTCCGAATGGACATTTGTGAAATACTGCTTCAATACGGCGGATAAGTCCGTTTTCGATCTTGAACAGTTCTGCCAACTGCCATGTAAAGTTTATGGAGTGATGATCAAAAAAACCAAATGCAAACACGATACCCCTCTCACGGTCCACTGCCACAAACCTGCGGTCCCTGATTCTCGTAACAAAGCTGAGAAGCCCGGACTCGAACTGCTCCTTGCATCCCCAGGAAGCCGAATACATGGTCGAGGTTTTGGGATCGGGCCGTTTCTGGCCTTCCGGCACAGGAACATTCGTTGTCGGCATTCCATTTTCAATGCGATGACAATCATCTGTAAACGGGTAATACCCCTTGCCGTCGTTCCTCTGCATACCCTCAAAGTAATAATTGGCCGCCTCGACAAGTTCTTCCCGTGACATGCGTTCTGCCTCCGGTATGACCTCGGTATATATCTTGTGGGGCGCACCCAATTTTTCGACGCTCTCGCCCGTGGGTGGAAACTGCATGCCGCCGCCTCCACCGCCGCCTAACATGCTTGTATCGGGACGTATAACGAGCTGTTCGGCTTCGCAAATCTTTCCGCTGTCATCTATCTTCAGACGAAGCGCGAAAGCTGAAATTGTGGCTTGTGCAGGAGGAGCGTCGCCCCCCTCTTTGACCGTTCCGATATATGCGACCTGCCTGGTCTCAATATCAGGCACGTAAAATTTATAGTTGCCCCTTCCTGACATGCTGAACCACAGCCCCTCGCCGCCCAGGGGCAGCCGAACGCCGTTTTCGGTAAATTTACAGTCTCTGGCAAAAAGTTCCGGGCCGGGGTCATTGGCCATCATTGAATCGAGATACCTGTCAACATAATTTTCCAGGCATGCCCGGTCACAGGTTGGTTTTACCGCATCCTGGGCATAGGAAACTGAACCAGTGAATAATATAACCGCAAAAATCAATAGTCTCATTCGCATAGAAATCCTCCTTTATAAAGTGGCGTCCATTCAAAAAACGAATGTTTTTTGAATGGACGTCAGGTAGTTATTTATCTCCACTCATCAACAGATGCACTCATCATATAGCTGAAATCCCCTGCCTGCCAGAACAGATTCGTCCCGCCGCCAAGGGATATTATGGTAATACTCTCAGGACGCGCGAACTGGGGAATCATTGCATCTTTCGGGAGCTTCATCCATGACGCGAAAGGTTCCTGCCCCATGCGGCCCATGGGAAGGATAAAATTCTGCACAGCATAAAAGTCATCCATCCAGTCTTCAACACTTACCTTTGTGTTCTTGTAGATCCATTCTATAAGCTGTTCCTTGGAATCAAACCCCTCATAGTCTTTCAACTGATGTGTGATATTCGGATCCAGAAGAAGAGTCGCGGAGGAAAATGGGCTCACGAATTTCAGCCAGAAGGGTATCTGCGGGTGAAATGTCTTTTCCATGCTCTGGTCCGGATGTGTGAATCCCCATCCCAGAAACACGCTTACAGTGCTTTCTTCCGGTTTAAAGCCCTTCTGAACATGCAGAGGCTTCCATCCCGCGGGCAGTTCCTCTTCATTTTCAGCCATGCAGAGGTTGTTATAGTTATAGTTGTTGCCCTGACTGCCCATGTAGGTCTCACCAACCTTTCCGGATGCGCCCAGGTTGATGGACATAAGGGTCCAGGCCCTTCCTATGACCGCGTTGGCGTGATTGAATGGCCCCAGGGCGCCTATTCCGGAATTCATGCCTATTTCGTTACGAACCGGACCGTTCACAATCATCATGGTCGCGAAAGAGGTCGTGGATGTGGAAAGCGCGGTCATGCCCGTGGACGCCAGCGCCAGGATCACCGGAAAGTGCTCAGGTTTGGCCCCTGCCATTACGGCATTGACAGCAACCTTTTCCACCGTATAACTCCATAATTCATGAGGAGTAGATGGCTGCATCTTGCCCACCTCTTCATTCGCTCCGCGGCTTGTCCCCTGAAGCATCTCCGCGACTCTTTTTTCTGTGGGAAGCACAATGGGAAGCCCATCTGTCCACCCCTTTTCCAGAAACAGGCGATGCAGGTTTTCTTCTGTATTCTGTTCCACCAGTCTTGGCGTGGGTCTTTCAATAAACCCTGTCTTTTTGTCTTCACTGCCAAGCGGAACGGTAAGGGCATCAATAATCATGTCAATGACAGGCCTTCCTGTAACCAGGTCATTTCCTTTCAGATATTTCCGGCATACCTCAGAGGTAGTGCCCGCTATAGGATGAGGCACAAACGTAAAACGTTCATTGGGCATGCCCTTTTTATATGCGTAGGTTGTCACAAGTTCCCTGAATCTTATGGTGCTTATGGGTGCTGTGGGCACCCCAAGCTTTTCAACTGTCCAGCAGTGGCCGGCGACCGACGGCGCGCAGGTGCTTCAATGCCCCACGCCCATGATCATGCCGTGCCCCTTTTCCTTGATCTCAGCCCACAGATCAGGGTCATCATTAAAATATGTCCCTATCTTTCTTCGTAAAACCCATGTGGTTGCCGGATATTTTTCCTGTAAAAGTTCCTTCAGTTCTGCCAGGAACTGATCCGTGGCCGAAAAACCTATATCCACAATGTATATTGTTTTTCCTTTAAGGTCATCGATCCTTGGGGCCATGGGGACCCGTTCAATAGCCGGGGGCTGGCCCAGAGGATTAAGGACTGTGATTTCCGGTTCCTTTTCCCGGGACAGCGTCGATGAAGCCGTGATCGTGATCAATGCAACGAAAAACAACAACCCTATATTAATGTTCTTTTTCAAAAGACGCCCTCCTTTTAAGACATTTAATTGGGTCAATCCTAATTTTTCAAAGGATTATGTCCTGTTTTAATTGAGAAATTTGCCAAGCAAGTATCTACAGCCGTGCCCGGTGTCTGTCACCCTGAGCAAAGCGAAGGGTCTCTATTTTATGACCAGTCACATGCCGGATCATGCCATTCAGAATAACAGATTCATGAGAGATTCTTCGCTTCGCTCAGAATGACATTTTTAAATTGCTCAGCATGCATCTGTGGATAACTCAATCATTGCGAATGCTGGAATCCCATAAAAATCTTGTACGGATTTGCATGAAAATCCGTACATAAGAAATTGGTCTATCATACAATAATACTGTTAAATTAACGAGTTATGCCTTTTGAGCAATTCGAATATAGCCATTTAATCCTATTCCCAGCCGCTTGTCAGACCGGTTCCGGCGTAAAAATAACCGATTGCCTCTATATCATATATCTTCCCGTTCCGAATCTTATAGATATGGGCAGCAGGCAGTTCAAATGGACCCCACTCGTTTGGTCGTTCTGTGGTCCCCGGCACGCCCTTGATCTCCATTACCTTTGGTTCTCCGTTGTGGCGGAATATGGAAAAGGCGAATACAAGACCCTTTTCTTCATCAACGGCAAAGACACGCCTGTCGGTGATATCGGTAATATAGCTCATGACCCCTGTGGTGAGCTGCTCCCCGCATTTCATCTTTCTGAACACCGAAAAGTCATCCTTTGCTGCCTCTTCCGGCGTCTGGGTCTGATCGTTCGCGCTAATGCCGCCGTTCTCCCTGCGCTGGCATTCATCGGCAAATGGAGCTGCATCGCCGTTGTCCTGAAGGATTGCTTCGTAATATGAATTGGCGATCTCTATCATTCTTTCCCTGGGTATGCGCTCCATCTTTGGCTGTCTCTCCAGCAGAGCGGCCCGCACCTTTGACATGTTGGGATTTAAGGATTCCCCGGACTCATTATGAATAACAAGGTGATCTATCTTCGTGATCATATGATCCTCCATCTTGAGCCTTATAGCCGCGATGGTCGGATTTTTATTCTCCTCAATCACACCCATAAATGCCACCTCACCGGCATCGGGATCAGCTACGATTATTCTGAAATCGGTCGGTCCTCCGGTCGCGGTCTTCCACAGCCCCTCACCAATGGAAATCTTTTTTGTGTTTTCCACAATTTTTACACCATCGGCAAGCGGAAGGCCCGCAGGGTCATTTTTGGCCAGGGAGGCAAGATACTGATCCATCTTTTCCTCCAGGCATTTTTTGTTGCAGTTCCAGCCGTCAGAGGCCTGGTATGGGACACCCACAATGGCCATTGCCTCGATCTCATAGATTTTGCCGTTTCGAATCTTATATATATGGGCAGCGGGAACAGTAAACTGGCCCCACTCGTTTTTACGTTCGGTCAGACCGGGCAGGTTTATAACCGGCATGGGGTCAGGTTCGCCATCATGGTTGAACATGGAATATACCATAACCAGTCCCATCTCCTCGTCTATGGCTACAGGACGAATCTGGTTGATATCCGTGATATACCTCCACATGCCCGTGTCCATCTGTTCCGCGCATGTCATCTTTAAGAAGGCCAGCATTCCGCCGGCAGATGTCATGTCTCCCTCCCCCATCTTTGGATCCTGATTATTGGCAGTGGTCATTCCGTTTTCATTACGCTGGCATTCATCCGCAAAAGGCGCTGCCGCGCCGCTGTTCTGTTCAAGAGAATCATAATAGGCAAGCGCCGCCTTCAGCATCTTATAACGCGGAGTCTTTTCCGATTCATCCAGTTTTTCAATAAGTGCAGGACGCGGCTTTGTCAGACCTTCGGGCACAGCATCGCCAGCCATGGGAGATGACGCAGGAGAAACCATGTGATCGATTTCGGTTATTTCACCCTTTTCAAGCTTCAGACGAGCGCCCACAAGAACCGGTTTTCCCTCGCTCTCCATAACTCCCATGAAACCGATTCGTTCCTCAACAGGGTCAGCGACATAGATCTTGAAATCTGTCGGTCCCGCAGTGGCGGTTTTCCAGAGGCCCTCTCCAACCTTTATTGGCTGAATATTTTCCACAAACTTTGCATCGGCGGCAATAGGAATACCTGAAGGGTCATGCGCCACCAGTGCCGCAAGATATTGATCCATCAAATCAACCAGAGATGCCCGCAGATCAACCTGTTGTTCAGACTTGATCTCATCATCGGTCGCGGTGGGCTCTGTCTCCTTTTTTGAGCAGGAAAAATTTAATGTACACACAAAAAGAAAGATAAATATCAGAATTGCTGTTTTTTTCATTTACTGCTCCTTTTTTTAAAAAATTATTCCCAGCCGTTTGTTATGCCGTGTTCAGCCATAAATCCTATGGCCTCTATCTCATATATCCTGCCCTTGCGAATCTTGAAGACATGGGCTGCCGGAAGGTCAAAGGCGCCGTAATCATTTGAACGCTCGGTAACTCCGGGAACACCTGTGATCTTGATCACCTTTGGTTCACCGTCGTGACGGAATATGGAAAAGGCAAACGCCAGCCCTTTCTCCTCATCAATAGCCAGGATGCGCCTGTCCGTGATATCGGTGATATATTCCCACACACCTGTATTCATCTGTTCCCCGCATTTCATTTGGCCGAAAACCGACAGTCCGGGATCTGCCCCTTTGGGCACAGGGGTGGTATCACCGGCGCTTATGCCGCCGTGTTCCCTCCTCTGGCATTCATCTGCAAAGGGCGCCACATCGCCGTTTCCCTGAAGAATCGCCTCATAATATGAATTGGCGATCGCCTTCATGCGTTCCCGTGACACACGTTCCATCTTGGGCTGCCTCTCCAGAAGCGCGGGCCGCACAGCGGACATGTTTGAATGCAATGCCTCCCCGGACTCATTATGAATGACAAGGTGGTCTATCTTCGCAATCCTCTGGTTTTCCACCTTGAGCCGGATAGCGGCAATGGTCGGTTGATTATTCTCTTCGAGCACCCCCATAAAGGCTACTTCGCCTGAATCAGGATCGGCCACTACTATCTTGAAATTTGTGGGAACTCCGGTAGCTGTTTTCCAGAGACCCTCACCCACAGGGATCTTTTTTGTGTTTTCCACAAGCACTGCATTGTCAGCCAGAGGGACGCCGGCGATATCGTTCTTTGCCAGACCCTCCAGGTATTGATCCATCTTTTCTTCCAGGCATTTTCTGGTGCAGCTCCAGCCGTCAGAGGCCTGGTATGGTATGCCCAGGCAGGCGATTGCCTCGATCTCATAGATCTTACCTTTCCTTATCTTGTATATGTGCCCTGCTCCGACACTGAACTGTCCCCAGTCATTGGGACTTTGGGTAACACCGGGCATGTTTCTGACAGGCAAAGGATTCGGTTCGCCGTCATGGTTGAACATTGAAAAGGCCATGACCAGCCCCATCTCCTCATCCACGGCGAACAGCCGCCTTTGATTGATATCCGTTATATACGCCATAATTCCGGTGCTGAGCTGCTCCCCGCACTTCAATCTTCCGAATGCGGTCATAGCGCCAAAGGTAGTTTCAGCGTCATCAGGGACAGGTTCCTGATTATTGGCTGATGTAATGCCGCCCTCATGTCTCTCGCACTCCTCGGCAAAGGGCGCCACCTTGCCGTCGCTCTGTTCTATGGCATCATAATATGCATTGGCCGCCTTCAGCATCTCTTCGCGTGAAACCCTTTCTGCCGGATCAAGTTTCTGAACCAGTCCGGGCCTTGGTTTCAGCAAACCTTCAGGAAGCGGGCCGTCAATTCTCCATATCATATGATCGATCTCAGTGATCTGATCATTCTCCAGCCTCAGGCGAACTGCCAGTTGAATCGGTTTTCCCTGGTCTTCAATCACACCCATAAAGCCCACCTGCCCGGCGACCGGGTCTGCCACATAGATCTTATAATCGTTCGTACCGCCGGTTGAGGACTCCCAAAGGCCCTTGCCTATGGGTGTAACTACAGTGTTTTCCACAAGCTTTACATCAGCCGCGAGCGGAAGACCTGCGGAATCATGCTTTACCAGGGCAGTAAGATATTGATCCATCAGGTCAACCAGTTGCGCACGGGAGTCAACCTGTTTTTCAGTCTCTTTTTTTGAACATGAAAAATTTAAAAAACCACAGGCAAGGAAAACAAACAAAAGAAGAATAGATGCCTTTTTCATTCCATAACTCCTTTTTCAGATGATTTAACTGATAGCGTACAGCGTCCTTTAAAACAGATGATTTTATAAGAACATCTTTTCGCGTTATTCCCAACCGTATTTAGTGCCTGCGGGCACGATCTCACAGTATGCCTCTGCCGCGTGAATCAGGCCGTCATATATCTTAAAGGAGTGCCACACATCCAGCACCCCGTCGCCCTGAAAGGTGGATCCGGGACCGAAATTCATGCGCACCGCGACCACGCCCAGTTCTTCGTCCACTGCTATAACCCTGTGAGTGATGCCTGAAAGGGTGGGAATAAACTGGGTCTTCATGTTGTCGCATCCCTCGAAAAAGGTGCACCCCGGCCCTGCCATAAGCTGCCCGTTTTCATAACGATACGCATCCACAGCCATGGGTGAGTCAACCTTTACAAAACTGCCGACCTTCAGACCCTCAGGATAGGTCAGGGCCATTTTAATCATCTCCTCCCTGGCAACCAGTTTTTCCCTTGCCGGAAAAGACAGCATGGTCTCGCTGGCAGTCTTCAGGTTCTCAAGGTTAAAAAGCATGCCCTCTTCCCGGTTTCTGACAACAGTGGTCTCTATCTCTGATATCTTCTGATCGTCGATCTTCAGTCTCATCACAAAAAGGACAGGAGATTTGGCCTCCTCTACTACAAGGAATGATACTGCCACACCCTGCTTTACATCAAGAATGTCCCTGCGGTAGCCTGTGAGTCCGGATATGTTTTCCCAGAGACCCTGTCCGAGTTTCATCTCTTTGCAGTCTTCGGTAAATTTTACATTGGCGGCAACAGGCAGGGATTCCGGTTTGTGAGCGATCATGGCATCCAGGTATCTTGTTATGAACCCGCTGAGACATTCACGGTCACACGCCTTATTAACAGATTTTGTTGTTGTTTCCTCTATTACTTTTACGTTTGATATGCAGCTGATCCCTGTTAGAAAAAACAGGACAATTATGGTGATTATGCCTTTTCTGAACATTATTTCCTCCTTGGATATATGATGTGTGCGGAAAAATCTTTGTGATCTCTTCCTATATAACACTTTTTTTTAATAAACAAGATGGAAATACCGAAGGCTTTTTTCTGTTTTCCCTTCAGACTTCAGCCTAAACGCCTTCAGCCTATATCTGATTCCCCCACTGTAATTCATGGCATTTGGCAAGGTCATCTTTCTCTACAGTTTAAGCGACCAGACCCCTTAAATTTTCAGGTACTTATAGATTCCCGCCCCCGTATCAAGTACGGGGCAGGCTCCAATCGCGGAAATGACGTTTTCGGGTCTTTTTACGAGTGCAACAAAATTTGCAGTGATAACTTTTTAATTTGGTTTAAGTAATATCAATAATTTGTTGTTTATAACACGCTAACGGCGGTAGTTGGGTCAGGGGGGGGAAGGGATTTGCTTTCGCAAGAAACTCGCCGATTTTTTACAGCCAAAATAGCTGGAGGGGAGGTATAACCTGAGATTAAGTCCCCTCCAACTAATTGATATTACGATTATGCTTTTTATTCATTTTCCACACGCTTTAATGTAAATTTTGTGCTCTCTTGTGAGACGCCACCAAAACCGCCCAGGCCTCCGCCAAAGCCAGTGTTAAAACCTCCGGCGCCACCTTCGCCAAAGCCTGATGCCCTTATCATCAGGCAACACCTGATCAAACATGCCAACAAAAATCTTAATAGCCAAATTCTTTTATCTTCCTGGCATTAAATCAAAAGTTAC
Organism: uncultured Desulfatiglans sp.; assembly: GCA_964547435.1. Lineage (GTDB taxonomy): Bacteria > Desulfobacterota > DSM-4660 > Desulfatiglandales > HGW-15 > CAZJOB01. The sequence goes on from CAZJOB010000003.1 coordinate 16,025, forward strand.
AGTTAAACTGTCATGAAACGATAAAATTGTCAAGCCTTTTTATCAACGGTAAACTCTCATGATTAAGGGCACTTAGCTTGTTAACACCTTTCTATCAAGCCCCCATTTTTGGAAAAGTTTTTTATACATTTCAGGCTGCTCAAAATCACCCATCTTGAGCATTGGTGAGCTTATGAAGTCAGCGCCTTCATCGAACAGCGGGGTCTTAAGGCCCCTGACAATCTCCCCCAGCATACCCGCCGGGATTGATGTAATAATCTCATCCTTTGCGCCTATTGTGCGCATGTCCTCGCCGATGTCGGGAGGGGCGATAAGGATCTGATTTTTTTCGATAACAGGCACAATGGTATAGGCGCAGGAAGGCGGGAAAAAATGTGAATTAATAGCAGGCTCCTCCCCGAACCAGTGCAGCGGCATGAGCATTGTCCTCATCTGGGACGGATCGGAATAGACAAGCACAAGATCCGGTTCAAATGAGGCTTTTTTGAGAGGAGCGGTAACAATGCCAATGTACCTGTCCTTTTCAAACCTGGGAAAACCCAGGAACCTCTGAATCTCCGGGTCATCCGGCTTATCCACAAGCCCGTATGCGATAAGAGGGGCAAAACACCAGTTGTCCTCCTTAAGCATAGCGACCGTTATTCCATCCCTTCGGGACATGGCAAACACCTGGCACTGAGCAAGGTGAACGCCTTTGTCCCTTTTGGGTCTGAATGCCCCTTCGGGTATCTCTGCCTCATCTTTGAGCATCTTGACAGCTACAGGAAAAGATCTCAATTTGAGTATGGTTTCGAGCTCTTCTCCATAATTGTTATACTGTTCTATAGATGTCATTCTATTTCACCGCCTTAATAAGATTTTCAATACCTTCTGAATCCTCTATATTCAAAACCCGGGCGCTGTCCTTGTCTATAATCTTGTTCACCAGCCCCGACAGAACCTTTTTGGGGCCCACTTCTGCGTAGACATCAATACCTCTGTTCACCATATTCAGGACAATATTGTACCACTTAACAGGGCTTATCAACTGCTGCGCCATAATATTTCTGATCTTTTCCGGATCATTCTCTTCGCCCGCCGTCGCATTGAAGAATATGGCGGATTCGGGTTGCGAAAAAGAGATATCCTCCATAAAGGCCCTGAATTCCTCAACAGCCCCTTTCATGAGATCGCAGTGCCAGGCCCCGCTGACCTTCAGGGGTATAGCCTTTCCATTCTGCTCCTTGACAAGACTTATGGCGTGTTCCATAGGGGAATGTTCACCGGTAATTACTATCTGCTGGGCGGTATTATGATTGGCTACTGCGATTACACCCATGCTCGCGGCCTTTTCGACTATAGCGGCAACCTTTTCTATCTCCATGCCCATTATGGCGGCCATTGTTCCGGGATGTGACAGGGATTCACGGTGCATCAATTCACCGCGTTTTCTGACAAGACACAGGGCGTCATATTCACTGACTACTCCTGCTGAAACCAGGGCCGCGAATTCGCCCAGGCTGTGCCCTGCAGAGACGAAAGGCCTGATTCCTTTGCTTTTCAAGGCCCTGAGACAGATAAGATTGATGGCTGTTATTGCAGGTTGAAGGTTGACCGTGAGTGTAAGCTCTTCCATAGGCCCCTCCAGACAAAGTCTGGAAATGGGGTTTTGGCAGATTTCATCCAACTGGTTAAATATCTCAACTGTGCCGGGTACATGGTCGACAATATCCCGGCCCATGCCCACTGATTGTGAGCCCTGTCCGGGAAAAAGAAATGCGATTTTGGCGGACATAAAATCTCCTTTACTGTCAGATCATGAATTATCCGCCTGCGGATCGCCCAGTGTCTTTCTGATCAGTTCATCAAGGGCAATATCATAATCCCTTGATCCCTGTATCAACGATTTGTTATTCGCGAGTTGTTTAAGTATCTTTTCTTCAGTCCTTTCGAACTTGAGATTTATATTTGAAACAACCCGGTTGACCGTCTGGTATATGTCTATATCAGTGCCGAATACGTCAATGACACTCGGATCATCAACAACTACTTCCAGTATATATTGAGTAATATACAGAGAAATGGGATTGGGACGAGGAACCAGATCACGAATAGGCGCGGTAAAATACTTGAAATCGAATTCACTGGTCTTTGTTAGTTTCTTAAGGCCCTTCAGCAACAGATCGGAAAAAGCGGCTGTATTATCCGTTTCAACAATCTCTTCCATAAGAAGGGCCTGGGTGAGGCTGTTATGGATCTCATTAATCTTGAATTTCAGGAATCTGTCTCTTTGAAAGGCCTGCTGCTTTTCCTTTCGCTCCAGCCTGTTTATCAGCTTATCCTGGACCCTGCCTGTGTTAAAATTTTTCATTTTGTCTTCTTTTTTAATAAATTAGCGGACTCCGATCAGAATCGGATTTTAATCAATCAACCGACTTTGCGGCCTTTGTCTCTTTAGCCTTTGGCTCCTTTTTGGTATTTTCGGAAGCGCCCTTGGCCTCTTTTACTGATTCGCTTTTAGATTTGTCGTCTCCAGATCCGGTTTTGCCGCCATAACCACCGGATTTAGACGCATAATCAGTTACATACCAGCCTGATCCCTTTAGATGAAAGGTGCTCTGAGAGATAAGTTTTCTCATTTTTCCCTTGCAGCACTCACATTTTTTGATGGGAGGGTCAGATATTTTCTGAAAAACCTCTGTCTGATGGCCGCATTTTGTACATTCATATTCATAAAAAGGCATTTTGAATCACCTCACTCGAAATAAGATTTAAGACATACACATATCAAAGGGCCTGTGGGGCCTGTATGAATCCAGCACATGACCCATATTTGTCAGGGAAATATCCCTCAGAATGTCATAGGTCGTACCATGAACAATCTTTTCTTCCTTTTCTTTATCTTCTCCCTTCAGATCATATCTCTGATAGAAATTACAGAACCTTACTATATGCACCAGTTCATGTGTAAGGATATAAACCAGAAGAGAACGTAGATTGAGTTTTTTATCTCTGTTAAGGGCATTTAAAATCTGATGATCCTGAAGGCAAATAAAATAAAAATCACGTATTTTTGTCTTTGACTCGTAACCGTTCACCATCCTAGAGCACTTGTTCAACATGGCAAAGGCATATGGTGAAATCTCATTTTTTTTAAGAGACATAAGGGTTTTTACATCATAATGATGTCTTTTCCACTGCCCGAAGGAAAATTTATAATAGTCGCCGGTTCTGTCTTCAGCGATAGAGAGCGCCTCGTTTAAGACCTCTATATTTTTATCTTCAAAAAATAAATAGGTCATATTCCAACCGTGGTTCCATATATTCAAGCATGAAGATAAAACATTTTCCTTAAAAGTCAATTGACTTTATAACATGCTGGTGGCGGTGACTGGATTTGAACCAGTGACTCCGCGGATATGAGCCGCGTGCTCTGACCAACTGAGCTACACCGCCGAAACTTTTGTAATTTATATAAATCTGATCTTTTGTCAACCAAAAATATGGAAAAAAATTGGCACGAGGCGCAAGGCTCAGGGCGCAGGGCAAAGGCAACAAAACCTGGGAATAATATTAATCGTATTGATTAATCGAGACCACTATGTCAAAAAGTGTCATATTGTCATACCGGCGAATGGAGTCTGCACCGGCGTGACTGAAGCCGGGGATATCTATACCATGCATGTCATTCCGGAGCTCGACTCCGGAATCCAGTTTTTGATTTTTGTTTTCATTTTTTTGGTCAAACATATACCCTGCCAAAAAAAGAGTTGCGTGTTGGCAATCTACAAAAAGCATAATGGATTCCGGAATCCAGCCTTCGCCAACCACCGTCGCTCAAGCTTTGGCGGTCAGGGAGACTACGGCCCGGCAGGCCCCGAAAACAGCATCGGGATTTTCAACAGGTCGCGGAATGACATATATGAAAAAACAACTTTTTACGAATTAAACAAAATTGTCATTCTGAGCGAAGCGAAGAATCTCTCATGAATCAGTTATTCTGAATGGCGTGACCTGCATAGGACTGGGCATAAAATAGAGACCCTTCGCTTCGCTCAGGGTGACAGGTATCGGGTACGGCTGTAGATCATTTTCATGGATACATGGATACTATGTATCATTTTTTCACACAATGTGTCAGAAACACTACACCTGTGAGTATAACCTTTATATAATTGATATAAAATTATTTAAATTATATGTTAAATTAACAGCATTTTTAGGCACAAAAATTGCTATATATAAAGGCAACCTTCTGGAGTGCCCGTTACATTTATTTCAGATTCTCTCTAGGGGGAAAAAGATAACATATATTAGTAACGGCACATTCGGATACCCCGGCATTCACTGCCGGGGTTTTTATTATTTAAACCATTTTTTTCATCTCTTCAGTAAGGGCGGGCACGACCTTGAAAAGATCATCAACAACGCCATAATCCGCCTTCTGGAATATGGGTGCGTCCGGGTCCTTATTTATGGCCACTATAACCTTTGACGTGGCCATGCCTGCCAGGTGCTGAATAGCGCCTGAAATACCGCATGCAATATAGAGGTTGGGTGAAACGACCTTGCCCGTTTGTCCGACCTGATCAGTCTGAGGCCTCCAGCCAGCGTCAACCGCGGAGCGTGATGCTCCGACCGTGGCGCCCATAACAGCCGCCAGTTCCTCGAGTATGCCGTAACCCTCAGGGCCTTTCATACCCCTTCCCCCCGAAACTATCTTGTCAGCCTCGGTGAGATCGACCTTTCCGCTCTCGTCCTTTAACACCTCAACAGTCTTCGCCTTTATGGCGCTGTCATCCAGTGTAAAGGTGGCGTCGACAACCTCGGCAGTCCTGGATTCGTCCGGTTCATTCATGGTCATAACATTGGGCCTGGCAGTTGCCATCTGGGGATAGCTGTTGTTATAGGATAGCTTTGCGTAGGCCTTTCCGGCATATATGGGCCTGGTCGCCACAAGATTGCCGCCATCAATTTCAAATTTGGTGCAATCCTGAGCCATTCCTACACCAAGCCTGGCCGAGAGGCGGGCTGAAAGGTCTTTTCCCTGGGCCGAGGCCCCAAGCAGAAGTATCGCCGGGTCATTCGCCTTAACGATTTCCGATATCACGGCAACGTATGCGTCTGTATTATATTTCTCAAGCCTCGGGTCATCCGCGACCAGCACCTTGTCAGCCCCGTAATTACCCAGTTTAGCTGCCTTATCCTTTATGTTTGAACCAAGCAGCACCGCTGTCAGTCCCTGTCCGAGGGAATCGGCGAGCCTCCTTCCCTCACTAACGAGTTCATAGGATATCTTTCTGATATCGCCTTCCCTCTGTTCAGCAATTATCATTACTCCTTGTGCCATTTTTATCTCCTTTATATATTCACAATTTCTTTATTTAATATTGTTAGATAACCTTTGCTTCCTCGTGCAGAAGTTTTGTCAGCTCACCGGCCTTCTGTTCTGCCGATTCACCGTCGATTTTTCTGCCAGCGGCCCTTGAAGGCGGCGGAGTCAGTTCAACGATGGCGATCTTGCTCGCGCCTTTTCCGACCTGCGCGGCATCCAGGCCAAGATCGGTAATGGTCTTCTCATCAAGGGGTTTTTTCTTTGCCTTCATGATTCCGGGCAGAGACGCGTATCTTGGTTCGTTCAGACCCTTCTGGGTGGTTATCAATACGGGTGTATTTGCCTCGATGATATCTGTCTGACCTTCAACCGGCCTGTTAGCCTTTACGGTTTTTCCGTCTTCGGAGACTTCCAGTTTCAAAACAACCGAGATCTGGGGAATGCCGAGGAATTCCGCAAGGGCCGCTCCCACGATACCCCTGTCATCATCTATTCCTCTCTGCCCTGTGAATATAATGTCACATTCAAGACCCTTTATGGCCGCTGCCAGGGCCTTTGCGACACCCAGCGCATCGCTGCCTTCCAGGGCCGGATCATTTATAAGAATACCCTTGTCCGCGCCCATGGCCAGGGCTGTTCGGATGGATTCCGCAACCCTTTTGGGGCCTAATCCAACAACTGTTACCTCTCCCCCGAATTTTTCCTTCAGTTTCAGGGCCTCTTCCACCCCGTATTCGTCATAGGGATTCATTACCCACTTGATATCACTTTCAACAATGGATTTCCCGTCCGGACCGATCTTTATCTGGGTTTCGGTGTCAGGAACCTGTTTAATGCATACGATAATGTTCACTTTAAATCCTCCTTTTGGTTAATAAAATAATCTTTTTCACTAACATGTTGAGAAATAGCGTGTCAAGCCTGATTCCCTATTTCTTCCTGCCGGCAGCCTTTTTTCTCCTTGATCCCTTTTTCACAGCCGCTTTTTCCTTAAGTGCGGCATGGGCAGCAGCCAGCCTGGCAATCGGCACCCTGTATGGTGAACAGCTTACATAGGTCATGCCGACCCTGTGGCAGAAATCCACAGACGCGGGATCACCGCCCTGCTCTCCGCATATTCCGACCTTCAGACTGCTGTTGGTTAAGCGCCCCTTTCTTACTCCCATCTCTATCAACTGGCCGATTCCATCCTGGTCGATTGTCTGAAAGGGATCAACCTTGAGTATCTTTTTATCCAGATAATCTCCAAGAAAACCTCCTATGTCATCACGGCTGAAACCGAATCCCATCTGGGTCAGGTCATTTGTGCCGAATGAGAAAAACTCCGCCACCTCTGCCATTTTGTCGGCAAGAAGACAGGCGCGGGGTATCTCGATCATTGTGCCCAGCTTGTATTCTATCTTTCTTACCTTTACCTTTTTCAGCGCCTCCTCATAGACCCTGTCAACTATCTTCTTTTGTTCTTTAAGCTCATTCACCTCGCAGGTTACAGGAATCATTATTTCAGGAATGGCCTTTTTCCCTTTCTTATTCAATTCTGCCGCCGCCTCAAATATGGCCCTTACCTGCATTTCGGTAACTTCCGGATATGTTATTCCCAGCCTTACGCCCCTGTGCCCCATCATGGGATTAACTTCGTGAAGTGCTTCTCCCCTATTTTTGACCTCAATTACGCTTATGCCCAGACTGGCGGCTATCTCCCTCTGCTTAGCCGCATCCTGAGGTATGAATTCGTGCAGGGGAGGGTCAAGGAGTCTGAAGGTAACAGGGAGACCGTTCATTACATCCATTGTGTTTTTGATATCACGCTTCACATACCTGAAGAGCTTATTAAGCACCTTTTTCCTCTCATCCACTGTTTTGCTGAGGATCATCTGCCGAAGAAGAAAAAGAGGCTCATCGCTGTTTTCTCCGTAGAACATGTGCTCGGTTCTGAAGAGACCTATCCCCTGAGCGCCGAAATCACGGGCCACCTTTGCATCCTTGGGCGTATCGGCATTTGCCCTTACTCCGAGGTCACGGTATTTATCCGCCAGCTTCATAAATCTCTGGAAATTGGGATTTTCCGTGGCATCCATCATTGCTATCCTGCCCTCATACACATTGCCGCTGGTGCCGTTCAGGGTTATTATGTCGCCTCTTTTATAGACCTTTCCGGCGATGGTCATCTTTCCGGTTTTTGCATCGGCCTTTATAGCGCCTGCACCGACAATACAGCACTTTCCCCAACCCCTTGCCACAAGCGCAGCATGGCTTGTCATTCCGCCCCTGGAGGTAAGGATGCCGTCAGCCGCGCGCATGCCTGTTACGTCTTCAGGATTGGTCTCTTCTCTGACCAGGATAACCTTTCTGCCATTTTTGGCCCACTCGACCGCCTCCTCAGCCGTGAATACTATCTGGCCGTATGCGCCTCCCGGACCGGCAGGCAGGCCCCTTGCAATGCTCACGGCCTTTTTTTCAGCAACAGGATCAACTATGGGATGAAGCAGTTCATCAAGCTGTTCCGGCTTTAATCGCGTAATAGCCGTTTTTTCATCAATAAGTTTTTCCCGAAGCATATCTATGGCCATGTTCAGGGCCGCTGTGCCTGTGCGTTTTCCTACACGGGTCTGCAACATGTAGAGCACTCCCTCCTGTATGGTAAACTCTATATCCTGCATATCATGGTAATGCCTCTCCAGTTTTTTCTGAATTTTGAACAGTTGTCTGTAAAGCCCGGGCATGGCCTTTTCAAGTGAAACAAGATGCCTGTTCTGATCATTCTTTGTGACTTCATTAATGGGGTTTGGCGTGCGGATTCCGGCGACAACATCCTCTCCCTGGGCATTTGGCAGCCATTCTCCGTAAAACCTGTTTTCACCTGTGGCCGGATTTCTAGTAAAGGCAACCCCGGTAGCCGATGCATTCCCCATATTTCCAAAGACCATTGCCTGAACATTTGTCGCAGTGCCCCAGTCATCAGGAATGCCCTCAATAAGGCGATAGGCCACAGCCCGTTTGCCGTTCCAGCTCTTGAAAACAGCGCCAACGCTGCCCCACATCTGTTCCATGGGATCGTCAGGGAAGGCCCTTTTCAATACCTTCCTGATCCTTTCCTTGTATTCCCTGCAGAGATATTTAAGATCATCAACAGTCAGGTCTGTATCATTGGAATACCCCTTCTTCTCCTTTAGCTTTTCCATTATGCCGTCAAGCTGGACACGTATTCCTCTGCCCTCTTCCGGCTCTATGCCCTCTGCCTTTTCCATTACCACATCGGAGTACATGGTGATGAGCCTTCTGTATGAGTCATACACAAAGCGTTCATTATTGGTCTTTTTGACAAGCCCCGGCATTGTCTTTGAACAGAGGCCGATATTAAGTACAGTCTCCATCATGCCGGGCATTGATGAGCGGGCGCCAGATCTTGCCGAAAGGAGAAGGGGATTTTCCGGGTCTCCGAATTTCATGCCCATCTCCTTTTCCACGAGGCTCAGTGCCTTCTCAACCTGACCTTTCAGGCCGGGGGGAAATTTGGAACCGTATGCAAAATAGTCATTGCAGCAATCAGTGGTTATTGTAAATCCGGCGGGCACGGGAATGCCGAGCCGGCTCATTTCGGCAAGGTTCGCGCCCTTGCCGCCCAGAAGGTTTTTCATGTCGGCCTTTCCATCTGTCTTTTTAGTACCGAAGGAATAAACATACTTTGGCATAATATAATCTCCTTTTTGACTGGTTATTTATTTTTTATTTTTCTATTATAGGATCAAATTTGTCGAACTCGTAAAAAGTCCAACAAGTTTGACGAACTCATAAAAATATCCTGAAAGCGGGGATTATATACTGATTATGGCCAACCTATCAACTATTAATCACGATTTATCTTACTCCGGCCTGTATTTTTTTCATTATCTCTCGAAAGGTACTGTTTATGGCTGTTAATGACAATATAATATATCTTGACCACAATGCCACAACCCCTGTCGATCCTGAGGCAGTTTCTGTCATGCATGAAATTATGAAGGATAATTTCGGAAATCCTTCAAGCGGACATATACTGGGCCTCAAGGCTAAAAATGCGGTTGACAGGGCGCGGGAAGATGTATCCGCTCTTCTGGGATGTAAAAAAACAGAGATTATCTTCACATCGGGCGGCAGCGAATCCAATAACATGGCATTAAAGGGGCTGATAGACTTCAGATACCCTGAAAAACATCACATAATAATCTCGGCAGTTGAGCATCCTGCTATAATAAATCCGGCCCTTTATCTCATGGAAACCGGGATAGAGCTCAGCATCATACCGGTTGACCGCTATGGTCTGGCATCTCCAGAAGACATAGAAAAGGCCATAAGACCTGAGACCGTGCTGATCTCTATAATGCTTGCAAACAACGAGACTGGTACGATTCAGCCGGTAAGAGAGATAGCCGAAATAGCACGCGCCCATTCCATAGCAATGCATACCGACGCGGCCCAGGCCGTGGGAAAGATAGGGGTGAATGTCAATGAACTGGGTGTGGACATGCTGAGCCTGGCCGGTCATAAACTCTATGGACCAAAGGGCATAGGCGCGCTTTTCATTCGTGAAGGCGTAAGTCTCACTCCCCTTATTCACGGTGCAAACCAGGAATCCGGAAAAAGGGCGGGCACGGAAAACGTGATACTTGCGGCAGGACTGGGAGTGGCATGCAGGGTGGCAGGACGAAGATTGAAAAATGATATGGAAAGAGCGACACTGCTAAGGGACAGGCTTCAGGAACTCCTGTTCAATGGAATTCAAGGACTGATACTGAACGGCCACCCGGACAGAAGGCTTCCCAATACCATAAACGTGTCTGTGCCGGGTATTTACGGCAACAGCATACTTGAGGCTGTACCTGATGTGATTGCGTCCACCGGCGCTGCGTGTCACGACAGGAGGGTAAAACTGTCTCACGTGCTTCACGCCATGGGAGTCACACCTGAAGCAGGCATGGGCGCACTGAGGCTGAGCCTGGGCAGGTTGAATGATATGGAGCAGATAGAGAGGGCCGCGAATCTGATTATTGCGGCTGTGAGGACATTGAGAGAAAACAAATAAACGCACGCAAGCATTGGCTTGCGTGCGTTTGTGATTTCAGCAGTAACTGTATAATGACTTAGAATATGTTATACCTCAGGGTCAGTGCGAATGTACGGGGACGTCCCGGCTGACCCAGCCTGCCATATGTAAGTGCTGACAGATCCTGATTCTTGTTGGAGCCTATACTGATCCAGTAGAATTTATCAAACAGGTTCTGCACCTCTAATGAAAGAGACCAGTGCGCATCCGCCGACATGTATGTCAACCGGCCGTTAAACAGGGAGTATGCAGGTATTTCATGGTCCGGCCCGTTGGGTTTTTGGGCAACATCACTGTTGTGCCGCATACCCTGATAAAACATATCTATACGCGGTATCAGCATTGATCCATTCCTGAAATTGAACCTGTATTGAGCGCCCGAGTTAAGGCTCCAGTCGGCCTGCAGCTTATAATCAGGGTGAGTAAAACCTCGCTCGCTTTGAGCGACATCGGTTTTATAGTTATACCAGCCGACTGACGCGTTCAGATCAAGATTTTTATAAGGCCTAGCTGTCATGTCAAGTTCGACTCCTTTTGATGTTCCCGGCGCGCTGAAGTATACAAACCAGTATTGCCCCTGCCCTCCAGCCGCGAATGTCCCTGCGGGGCATGTGCCGCTGAAATCGGGCGTGCCGGGATCCGTTCCAAGCGGATCGGTGCATTGATAACCGAATGCGCCGGATACGCGCGGATCATATTCATTAAGGAACGCCGCGGCGTTTAACCTTAAACGGTTTTCAAAAAATTGCGTCTTGGCGCCAATTTCATACATAAGTATCTTTTCATCGGGTGTCGGCAGAAGCTGAGCCTTGGTGTATGGTCTGGGATTTGCGCCTTCTGAACGGTAGCCCGTGGCCGCAGTGGCATAAGTCATGATATCGTCAGTAAACTGGTAACCGAGACTCAATTTCCAGTCATAATGTTTGCCTCCATACTGTAATGGCTCGGCGATTTGAAACAACTGGTTATGGTCAAAGGCAAATGATTTTTCCTCATCTGTTACTCTACCGCCCGCAGTAAGAGACAGCTTGTCGGTTATAGCAAATATGCCGTGGGCAAAAACAGATTTACTCTCATTATCAAATTTATCATTATTATCAAAACCAAAAGGCATACCGATCAGAGGCCCTATACCGGAATCTTCTGCCCATAGACCGAGAGTGCCCAGAGATACATAACCCACATAATGGGTGAAGGTCTTGTAATAATATCCGCCGACTGTCCAGTCCAGTCGTTTATCAAATAGGTTTCCATTTAACCGGAGTTCGTAACTGTCCTGGTCATGCCTCATATCAATCAGATAGGCATTAAAACTGAAGGGAGTTCCGTTAACAGTTGAGAAAACCTGATTGTATTCACGATGGCCGTAGATAAACTTGAGATGCATATTATCAGAAATGTCATAATCCGCCCTCACAAACAGATTTGTGTAGTCCTGTGTTGTCTTATCCGGCCATCTTATCTGCTTAATAGGATCTTCAAAAGTTTCATAAACAGAGAAGGGATTGCCCGTAACATATTGGTCGCCCAGTATGGATATTCCAAAACGGGTCTGGTACATGTTATCCACATAGGTATCAAATGTGTCGGTGGTGGCAGAATTTCTGCCTCTGAGAAGTGTCTCGGGCTGAGTATCCGCCTCAATCTCGGTGTAATCAAGGCCAAAATTAAATTCCAGTTTCGGGGTAGCGAGGTATCGTAACATGATTTTGGCAGCGTCGCTCTGCGACCCCCCTTTCTCGCCGATTTTACAATTTCCTGCCAGAAGATCGTAGTGTTCCAGGGACGTGGGTAACGTCCCGGCCAGCGCGGGAGTGCCATTCGCGTTCATCTGGCATACAAAATCCAGGCGGTCCATGTATCCGTCTATCTTCTTTGAACTCGCGGAAATCCGTGTAAACAGTTTATCCTCGATCAGAGAAAAATCATAACCCCCGGAAAAATCCAATCGATCATATTCACCGTATGTTACCTGAACGTGTCCGGTGTTGTCACCCATCGGGAGTTTGGAAATGAGCCGGATTGCGCCGCCTATACTGTTTTTTCCGAACAGGGTGCCCTGAGGGCCTCGCAAGACCTCTACTCGTTCCAGATCAACAAGCTCCATAGTAGACCCGACAACAGTCTCATTGAAGATATCATCCACATAGACAACAACACCGGGCTCAAAGGCAGGAATAAAATCGTTCTGGTCAACGCCACGTATTCCTATATAGGCATTTGGTCCCCATGCATTACCCTGCGGACGAATGGCTGAATTGGGAATGACCAGACCCAGGTCAGCAATAGATGAGATATTCCTCACCTCCAGTGTTTCGCCGGTAATGGCAGTGATGGCTATCGGCGTTTTCTGCAGATTCGTTTCCTGAAACTGGGCCGTTACGACAATTTCTTCTAATGTGAATTCTTCTCTTGCCTTCTGATCCTCCTGTTTGGCCTGCTCATTCTCCTGGCCTGTTGCGGTTCCGCATACAAATACGGTTCCCATGATTAACATGAATTTTAAAACCGGTTTAAATAAAGCACTCCTCTTCAATCTTTCCATAATTCCCCCTTTTTATGGCTTAAGGTTAATATTATGCTGCTCTTCGACTATCCTCCTGGAGATAGCTGAAGTTCCTCTGATAAAGGCGAATAATATTCAAACTATATCGCCGTACTGCTGAACATAATTTTTTAAAAAATATGGATTTGAAGATACGTGTGATAGGGATATTAAAGATACCCAAAAAGTGCATGAACCAGAGGGTAGATGTCTGCGAGATGAAAAAATCCGAATAGCGTGCAGCGCAACAAGAGATTCAGATTATCACAGGAACGGCATCTGTACACCATTCACATGTTATAAACGAATTAATAATTATTAACGCAAATTTTAGTTATTATATTCCAACGTTGATGTCAAGAAAGAAAACCGGCTCCTCATAAGAATTTGTGGGCAGAAATGTGACTGAATATTCAAAAAATCGATGACTTCTGCGAGTTCGTCTAAATTTGTTGAACTCGTAAAAAGTCTCCCCATTTGTCATTCCGCGACTTGCCTGTCCCGATGCTGTTTTCGGGGCCTGCCGGGCCGTAGCCTCCCTGACCGCCAAAGCTTGAGCGACGGCGGTTGGCGAAGGCTGGATTGCGGAATCCAGTATTTTCATCTAGTTATAGATTCCCGCCGGAGTTTATTCACGAACTTGATTCGGGGCGGGAATGACGCCCTGAGCTATTCTCAGACAGCCTCCTGGTTCGCAAAATAGTCCTTCCGGCCTGTTAATTTTCCATTGAAACAAATTCCTTTACAGTGCGTATTCAATAGATTATTCATGTAGCACTGAAGGTTGCTATGGAAGCCAAATTAACCATAAAATCAGATAAATCTGTGAGGATCGGGGCAAGGAGATTTATGGCGGTATGATGGTGCTGAATACAAAAGAATACAGCTTCGGTGTAACAGGAGGCAACCTTTTATGACCAGAATCAGGCCGAGCGGCGGCTACAGGTCAACCGCCAGCTTTCAGACTGCAACTATAATTTATGATGCCACATACTGGTTTTGTGAAAAGTTTCTAAACCCTCATGGCCGCATGGCAGACCAGATGGTTCAGGCGGCGCGTTCGGGACGGCAGAATATTGCTGAGGGCAGCAGAGCGGCAGCCACATCCTCTCAAACCGAATTGCGCCTGCTTAATGTGGCGAGGGCCAGTTTGGAGGAACTGCTGCTTGACTTCGAAGACTTTCTTCGCCACCGGCATTTGATCCAATGGGCTCCTGATTCAGTGGAAGCGCGGGCCGTTCGCGGGGTTCCGAAGAGGTTCAAGACAAATCAGCCGGATCAGCCTGATTTGACGGATTTAACAGACCAGGCGCGGTGGGCCCTTTACGCGCCCTGGCTGGATCACGATGACCCTGCTGTCCGATCCAATGCTATTATCTGTCTGATACATCAGGCAAATTTTCTGCTTGACCAACAGATTACGGCGCTCGAAAAGGGCTTTGTAGAAGAAGGCGGCTACAGCGAACAGCTTGCAGCCCAGAGGCTGGCATTCAGGGCAAAGAGAAAATCTGATCAGCAGGATCGGGCTGATCCGTCTGATCAGATTCCCTTTTGCCCGATCTGCGGCAAGACAATGGTGGTGAGGACCGCTAAAAGCGGTAAAAATGCAGGCAACCGCTTCTGGGGCTGCTCGGATTATCCGAATTGTAAAGGGGTTGTGAAGCTATGATAAAATAGCCTGCGTTTGGCCTGCAATTTTCACTTTTGGCCTGGTTTTTTTCCTGATATTATTCATCAACCTTCTGTTTCCGTCTTTTTCTTCCTGTTTTCTTCCATGTAAAATGTCACTTTCTCATCTGTCAAACCATAAAACGTCATGACAAAACCTGCCATAAGGTAGCATGCCACAGGCAGGAGCGCGATAAGATTCATGAGGCTGCTGACAAATTCAGGTGTCACTTCCATATTTGCTTCATAACCTATGAATGCCCAGAATGCGGGAATTATGGTAAGGGCTATGGCCATACCTATTTTTATCGGCATTGTATACATGGACATGATAAAGGCGCTGGCATTTTTCCCTGTCCTGTAATAACCGTATTCAGCGGTATCCATATACATTGCCTGTCTTATAGGCATAGGCAGATAGACAATAAGATTTGTGCAGCAAATAATCGAAATATAGGCAATGGGGCTGCCTGCACCAAACACACGAAGAATTATATACCCTATGATGCCGATAAAAGCCGTATAGACACATATCCCCTTTTTACCCGTCTTCTTTGTGACGGCAGGCGCTATCAGGGTGCATATCAGAATTGAAATGGCTGTTGATAAAGAATAGTATGTCATCCATGAACCGTCACCCGCCACATATTTAAAATAATAGGCAGCAACAGATGTAAGTCCGAATATTGCCACATCTTTTAAGGTATCGGCAATCATTATTAATAAAAGGGGCCTGTTGCCGAGTATCTGCATAATCATTTCAAACCCGGTAAAATTATGAGAAGCCTTAAATTTTTTACCAGGATCATATACGTCATATTCTTTTGTCTGAATGAACAGATTCCAGTATCCTGACACCTGTAATGCGGCAAGCACGATTACCGTCAGAAAAAACCCATGTGATTCGCCATAGGTTTTATTCAGATAATTCAGAATGTTAATAGCCACAACGCTGAATATGATTTGTGAAGCATACTGATATTGGACGTTCCTTGCCGAAAGGATTGCCCTGTCTTCTACATGGTCTGAGAGCACCGAAATAAGGCCAAGCTGGGCATTAAATGCGAAATTAATGCTGACATGAGCTAAAAGATATGCCGCGCCCAGATAGAATATTTTAGTCCAGTAGTGTATCGAAGGTATGTTAGTGAAGGTTAGAGTAAAAAAAACAAATGTGGACAATGGTAAAAACAGAAGCCATGAACGAAATTGACCCCATCTGAACTGTGTTTTCTGAATTATAACCCCGCCTACAGGTATTGATATAGCATCCACTATATGAGTAATAAACATGAATATGGTCAAATGTGCAGGAACGATCAACGCGACATCTGTCATAAAGTAGCTATAGTAGTAAACCGCCACCATCATCATGATATTAAATGTCATAGTAGCGAAACCGTAGCTGTGTATTATGGAGAAGGGAAGCCTTTTATCAATCATATAATATGATCTCCTGAAAGATTAGAGGTATGTTGCTTTTAAATCTGCTGCCTGATAAATGCCTTTTAGTGAATGTTTTTTGCAGGCATTCATTGATAAAATATTTAGTATATAAATATACTTTTCTCAAGATAATAATCTGATGAAAGGCTGAAAAATTTTCTGTAAAAGTCTCCTTGAAAAACAGTCCCTCTTTTCTTACAATGTCTTTCACAAAAGGAGTGAGTTATGGACCTTAAATTAAAAGACAAAGTGGCGATCGTCACGGGCGCTGGAAGCCAAATAGGCTATGGCAGGGCCATAGCCCTTACCCTTGCTCAGGAAGGCTGTGATCTTGTCCTGGGTGACATAGATATCGAGGGAACGAACAAGACCGCAAATGAAATAAGGGCCTATGGCAGAAAGGCCCTTGTTGTAAAGGTCGATGTTACAGACCGTGCCCAGGTAAATGAAATGGTAAAAAAGGGCATCGATGAATTGGGCGGAATAGATATTCTGGTAAACAACGCGGGCGCGAGCAGCAGAATGATGCCATTCGTTGAGTCCACAGGAAGGGACTGGGAATATGATATAGGGGTCAACCTTATCGGGCAGATGAATGTGGCCCATGCTGTTCTGCCTTCCATGATGTCACGCGGATTCGGCAGAATAATAAACACCTCCGGAGGACAGGGCATCCCCGCACTTTCCATGTATGGCGCGGCAAAGGCAGGCATAGTGGCATTCAGCAGGGCGCTTAATAAGGAGCTGCAGGGCACAGGAATAATTGTCAAGGTATATTCTCCGGGCCTTGGGGCAACCGGTCTTACTTCCGATGATCCCCGAATGGACAGCATCGCGCCGACCCTGCCGCTCGGAAGGTTATGCACACCCCAGGATGTGGCGCCCTTTGTCGCGTTTCTGGCCTCGGAGTTGAGCGACTATATGGCAGTGTCAATGGCAGGCATGTAAAAGGATAGCGCAATGAAAATAACGTCGGACATACTGGTGATAGGCGCAGGAGGTGCGGGCGCCAGGGCAGCCATTGAGGCTGCTGCCATGGCTCCCGGGATGAAGATTATCATTCTCAGCCAGGGGCCCATAGGAAAAAGCGGGCTTACAGCCATGGCAAATGGAGGAATGGTGTGGGTTGATCATCCGGATGACAGCCCGGAGGCCCTTTTCGAGGATATCCTTCGATATGGCTGCTATCTGAACGAGCAGAATCTTGTCGAGGCTCTGACCACAGAGGGTCCTTCAAGGGCGCGGGAGCTGATAAACTGGGGCGCCGAAATGATCCCCTTTGACAAAAGCGGAGGCCGTTCATCCGAAGGAGAAAAAAGGCCCGCCAGTTCGCGGGGCCACTACATCCCCGGCGTGAACTACATGAGGGCCCTGAAAAATGAGATTGCGCGTCATTCAAATATCATCGTCTTTGAGGACGTGGCAGTCACAAGGCTGATAACCTCCGGCAACCGGGTCGCCGGGGCATTTGTCCTGAACATACGCAATGGCGATTATTTCCTGATCGAGGCAAAGGCTGTTGTCCTTGCCACCGGAGGACTGGGAGAGATCTATCCTCATTCCACAAACGCGCCCTTTGGAATGCGCGGCCACGCGACCGGCGCCGGCTATTCAATGGCATATCAGGCCGGCGCGGAACTTATAGATATGGAGATGGTGCAGTTTACGGGCAATCAGATCTATCCGGCCTGGCTTCTCGGAAATCCCGAATTATTGTGCACCATGTGCGGAGGCAAATACATAAATGCCCTTGGCCATGAATTCATCAAGCAGCCTCAGCCGAGGGACGCAATTCAGAGAGCCGCATATAAAGAGATCAGGGAAGGCAGGGGAACTGAAAAGGGAGGTGTATTTATCGACCTTACATGTTCTTCACTGACCGGTGAAGAGATAGAGGAACAGCTTAAACACTCACTTGCCGAGGAGGTCGCGAAGGAAAGGTGGCAGCTTATCAAGAGAATGAGCGTGAATGATCCTGATCCAAAGAGATGGAGGATTGAGTTCTCCCCAGGAGGCGCCCATTTTTTTATGGGGGGCGTCCGAATAAATGAAAGATGCGAGACCAGCCTGGAAGGACTTTTCGCCGCGGGCGAGGTGTCGGGAGGCGTGCATGGCGCAAACAGGATGGGAGGAAACGCCATGGTCGAAATAATCGTTTTCGGCGCCAGGGCAGGGAGATACGCCTTTGAATACGCCCGTGAAGCAGGCGAAACCACATATGAGGACCCCTCAAAAGAAGAGCATGAAAGACTTTGCGGATTTTTCAGGGATAAAGGCATCTCTTCAGGGGAAATAACAAAAAGGGTTGCGGCAATCATGTCGGAATATGCAGGGGTGGCAAGAACAGAGAATGGCCTTAACAAGGCCCTGTCGGCCCTGCGGTCAATAAGGAACGATGACCTGCCCAGGCTGCGGGCGCCCTCCGGCCTGAACTTTAACCAGAAATGGATTGAGGCCATCCAGGTTCCATGCATGCTCGATGTTGCGGAGATGATAATTATGTCCGCCCTTTTAAGGACAGAAAGCCGGGGCGCCCACTTTCGCGAGGACTATCCTGAGACAAAATCCGAATGGCTGAGGCATACAATGGCAATAAAACAATCAGATCATATGGAAACCGGCACAGCGCCTGTGACCATCACAAAATCGAATCCGGAGGGAAAGATATGAACAGCGGACACGTAACCCTGAAAATATTCAGATATGACCCTCTTATTGACCGCGCGCCGGTTTATAAAACCTACGAGGTCCCCTGGCATGAAGGGCTGCTCCTCCTGCCCGCCGTAAAATATGTTCGTGACAACTTAGATGAAACGCTCGCTTTCAGGGACTACTGCTGCGGCTGTTCATGGTGCATGTCCTGCCTCATGATGGTAAACGGCAAAGGGATGAGGACATGTTCAAGGGTTCTTCATTCGGGAGAAATGATCCTTCTGGAACCGATGAAAGGATTCCCAATTATCAGGGACCTTGTTGTTGACTTTGGAATAGACATCACTACACCTGAAGGGGTCTTTAAGAAGATGGAAGGGACCTTGCTGAGGAGAGTTTCAGGCATTACTTAGCGTCAAGTATATCCCTGATCTTGGCGGAAAGAACAGGTATGGAAAAGGGCTTCTGAATAAACTGAACCCCCTTATCCAGCACCCCCTGATGAGCTATAACATCAGCCATATAACCCGACATGAATAGTATTTTTATTCGGGGGTATTTTGAACTGAGGCTGTCTGCTAGTTCTTTTCCATTCATCTTAGGCATTATCACATCGGTCATAAGCACATCTATCTCCCCGCCCATGGATTCCGCCTTTCTAAATGCCTCTTCCGGCGAGCAGGCCGTCACCACCCTGTAGCCCAGTTTTTCAAGGATATCCCTGTTCATCATGAGCAGGTCCTCTTCATCCTCCACTACCAGCACGGTTTCGCCCTTTCCCTTCGCCTTTATTGTCTCGCCCTCTTTCTTCGATACTGTCACATCACCGGTGAAACGTGGAAGGTATATCTCGAATGTGGAACCGCTGCCCGGTTCACTTCGCACATTGATAATTCCATCATGTTGTTTGACAATACCATAAACAGTTGACAGGCCGAGGCCGGTCCCTTTGCCCATCTCCTTGGTGGTAAAAAACGGCTCGAATATGTGATCAAGGTTTTCCTTCTCAATGCCCCGGCCATTGTCGCTGACAGAAAGCATAACATATTCTTCACCCTCTATTCCCGGATTCACTGTAAAATTTAAGGCCCTGGACATTACATTCGATGTCTCTATTTCAATCCTGCCGACCCCGTCTATTGCATCACGCGCGTTGACACAAAGGTTCGTTAACACCTGATCAAGTTGAGACGGGTCAATCTTTACATGCCACAGGTCTTTTCCCGGTCTCCACTCACATTCGATATCTTCACCGATCAATCTTTTAAGCAACAGAAAGGTTTTTGACAACCGCTCATTCAGATTGATAACTTCGGGCATAACAGTCTGTTTTCTGGAAAAGGCCATGAGCTGCCGGATAAGTTCGGCTGAACGCTTTGCTGCGTCCTGTATGGTTTTCATCTTTTCCCTTATGGATTCAGGCGCGTCCACATCGAGCAGTCCCAGTTCCACGTTGCCAAGGATCACACCCAGAATATTATTGAAATCATGCGCAATGCCTCCTGCTAGCAGGCCGACAGATTCCAGTTTTTGCGCCTGGTTGATCTGAGACTGAAGCCTTTCACGTTTTTGGATCTCCTGTTTCTTTTCGGTTACATCTCTTACAACAAGGACGCCTGCCACAATGGTTCCATTGCTGTCCAGGATTGGCGCAGCGCTGGCAGACACCCACGTGTCGATATTATTACTTCTGCGTATCAGCGCCTCCTCTTCCCTGATGATCTCTCCGTTCAGCAGGGCCCGCGCCAGGGGGAACTCTTCAAAGCGATATAGAGATCCATCCTCTCTGAAGGCCTCCCAGTTTATGTTATCCGGCCTGTATTCATTTGCAGGGCCGGTCAACCTGACCGGGCCAAAAAGGCTCAATGCCGTGGAATTTACCCAGAGGATCTCTGAATATTCGGCGTTTGAAATTATGATGCCTATCGGTGAATTCATGACAGCCGCCTCAAGAAGCGCCTTTGTGCGTTCAGTTTCTTCAGTCTTCTTCCTTACTATTTCATCCAGGTTTGCGATCTGATCCTTTACCTTTCTGTTTAGATCCCATTTGCATGTAAGAGCATGAGCAAGCTGAAGCACTTCCACATTATCAAACGGTTTTTTGAGTATCAGCAGGTTGTCGTTTTCACCCAGCAGGCCGTGAATCTCATGCCATGAGTAGTCGGCGTAGGCTGTGCAAAGCACCGCCTGAATATCGGGACATTCCCGCCAGAGATGCCTGATTGTTTCAATGCCATCCCATCCCGGAGGCATGCGGCCATCCACAAAGGTCATGGCGTAGGGCCGCCCGCTGTCTCTGGCCTGTATGACCATATCAAGCCCTTCATTTCCCTGTAAGGCAAAATCGACCTCAAAGGAGCTTGTCACATTATTCTGAGGCGCAGTCCCGAACAACATTGATTCCATATTGACCAGGCTGCTGTCCTGCTCAAACGTTCTGGTCAGTATCTTTCGGAAGTCATCATGAATATCGGCATTGTCGTCAATAACCAGGATGCGGTAAGACTGTTTTGTTTTGTCAGTACTCATATTCTTTCTCCTGGCGAGATGGGGAGCTCAAGTATAAAGGTCGCGCCCTTTCCCGGACCATCACTGAACACACTGAGGCTGCCTCCGAGTTCACGGGCTGCCAGGGCGCCGCTGTGTAGACCAAATCCGTGACCGGACGGCCGGGTTGTAAAACCATACTGAAAGATGCGGGTCATGTTTTGCCGGGATATGCCAACCCCGTTGTCCATAACCTCCATTCTTACAAAATGATTGCGTCTCCTGATTCGCAATGTAACGATTTTTTCCATTCCGCCATTTTCACTGCATGCATATTTTGCATTATTGATCAGGTTCAGCAATATCTGAATAACCTTGTTTTTGTCAACATGAATGGCTGGCAGGGACTCATAATCCTTTATAACGGTAATTCCATGCCTGACCAGGGCTTCAGCATGAAATTTGAGCGTGTCTTCCATTAATTTTTCAGGGCTGATGGACTCACTCACACCTGAAACACGTCCGTA
>CAZJOB010000004.1:0-29301 GCA_964547435.1 uncultured Desulfatiglans sp.
TGACAGGCCATGAATTATGGATGTCAGGGGCTTCGCAGGTTGTCTATTCTGTAATAATGGGACAGGAAGGTTTTATTGCCCCCAATATAAATTTTTATAAACCTGATAAAGGCTTTGAAAAACTGAACATAGTCAGAGAGACAAAGGACTTTAAACCCCAAAATATTTTATGTAACTCAGCAGGGTTTGGCGGAACAAATTCATGTCTGGTAATAAGAGTTAATCAATGACCTATGATTGTGTAGTTATTGGCGCGGGTTTATCAGGCCTTGCCTCCTCAATCATACTGTCCAAAAACGGCCTTAGAATAGCGCTTGTAGAAAGATCCGATAAAACAGGCCCCCTGTTAAGAGGTTTTAGAAGAGAAGGGCGGTATTTTGATACGGGTTTCCATCATGCCGGAGGAATAGGAGAAGGCAGTGCCGGCAGACTGATGCTTGATTATTTGGGTGTTTTACGACACATCATCATCACTCCGGCAAACCATGATTGCTTTGATTGTGTCAGATTTTCCGATTCGACATTTGAATTTTCCTTTACATCCGGGTTTGAACGGCTAAGCCAGAGACTGGCGGCGGCTTTTCCGGATGAATCACAAACCATTGATATTTATCTGAATGAAATAAAACAACAGTGCTCTCTGCTTCCTTTCCTCAATCTGAATGCTGACCTGAAGTCGATGAATATCTTTGAAAATATTCATGGAAGGAGTCTGTCTGACTTTTTGGCACTCCATACAAATAACCAATATCTAAAAGCAGCCTTAAGCGTCCATTGCCTGCTTAATGGTGTTCCTCCGAAAGAACAGGGATTGAATAATTATGCATATATAGCAGGGCCCTATTATGAATCAGTGAATTATATTGATGGCGGTGGCTCGGCGCTGGTGGACGCATTTAAAAAAGCGGCAGAAGAGCGAGGAGTTGATATCCTTTTAAATAAAGATGCTGAAAGGCTCATGTTTTCCTCTTCAGGCGATCTGAAGGGTGTCAGATTTAAGGACGGAACTGAAATCGGCTCAGAAAAAGTGATTTCAACCATCCACCCTTTACATCTTACCGGTCTTGTTCCTGAATCACGGTTCAGGGCTTCATATGTGAAAAGGATCAAATCACTTGATGAAACCCCTTCGGCATTTATTCTCTTTGGAATATGTGAAACTGACCTGATAAAAAGGATTGGGGCCAGCGTTTTTCTTGTGCCTGCTGATGGTATTGATTTAAATAGCCACGGAAAACCCGTAAAAGATCGCCCGATTAACATCCTTGTTTCGGAGCCAGGGACAGAAAATGGTAATGCCGGAAGCGGATTTATCATGCTTTGCCCTGCTTCCATTAAAGAAGTTGAGAAGTGGAAGAACTCAACCAGGGGAAGCAGGCCTTCTGAATACCTTGAGTTCAAGGAAATGATCTGTCAAAGAATGCTTGACCATTTCGCGGAATTTTATCCTGATTTAAGAGGGAAATTAAAAGCGGTTGAATTCTCAACACCTTTGACACTTAGGGATTACACAGGAAGCCCTTTTGGGAGCATGTATGGCATAAAACACAGAATAGAGCAATATAGTCCCTTTCCAATGACAAGCATTAAGGGATTATATCTCGCAGGACAATCAATAGCCGCCCCGGGCCTTTTGGGTACAATGATTTCCGCTTTCCTTGCATGTGGCAATATCATCGGGCATGATTTTCTTAGAGGAGAATTAAAGCGATGGAATTAAGAAGAGTGGTAGTAACCGGTATGGGGGCTATATCACCATTTGGTCAGGGAGTGGATATACTTTATGATTCCCTTGTAAACGGTAAAAGCGGAATCGTTCGGCGCCCTGAACTCGAATCCATTGAGGGTATTCGATCTCATGTGGCAGGTATAGTAAACAACGTGGACCCGATGACGATTCCGAGAAAATATCGGCGCTCCATGTCTTCCATGTCCGTCTATTCTGTAATCGCATGTCAGGAGGCCCTGACAATGGGGGGCCTTTCTTCAGCGTCCTGTTTCGATGAAAATATGGGTATTGTCATTGGCTCCACGATAAACAGCATTGCCACCTTTGAAAGTTTTTTTAAGGATTATCTTGTTAAAAAAGATATGGAAAATATGCGTTCGACCATATTTTTTAAGCTCATGAATCATTCCTGCGCATTTAATGTCTCCCAGGTTCTTGGTATAAAGGGAAGAGTGATCGCGCCTTCTGCTGCATGCGCTACAGGATGTCAGGCTGTGGGAATAGGTTATGAGATGATAGCCTTCGGAAAACAGGATTACATGCTGTGCGGGGGATCTGACGAGTATCATCCTCTTACGACATTATCCTTTGACCTGATCAATGCCGCTTCAACAGGTTTTAATTCTTCTCCATCCAAAACTCCAAGGCCCTTTGATCGTGACAGAGATGGCATGGTCTGCTCCGAAGGATGCGGGATACTTCTTCTTGAGACACTTGAATCAGCAATAAACAGGGGTGCTGATATTCTTGCGGAAATAGTCGGATTCGCATCAACGGCAAATCCGGAAAATATAGCAAATCCTGGCGCAGAATCATTGGTCGAGTGCATGAAAAAGACATTATTCAATGCTAAAATCAGTTCCGGTGATGTGGATTATATTAATGCGCATGCGACTGGCACCATACAGGGAGATGCTGAAGAGAGTAAGGCCATATATGAAGTTTTCGGAGGGGATGTCCCTGTAAGCAGCCTTAAAGGTCATCTCGGTCACACCATGGCTGCCAGCGGGAGCCTTGAATTGATCGCCTCCATCCATATGTTAAGAAAAAAAGAGGTCGTCCCAACCTTAAACCTTGAAAATATTGATAATATATGCAAAATAATAAACCTTGTGCAGAGTCTGGAAAAGAAAGAAATCAGGTGCATATTGAAAAATAATTTTGCCCTCGGAGGGGTTAATTCCTGTCTAATATTACGGAGCTATGATAATGACTAATGATGAAATAATCAGGACTATCAACAGGGCACTGGCAAAGGAGTTTGAGCTGGACAGTGATAAGATGGTACCTGATGCGCATCTCTTTGATACCCTTGAACTGGACAGCCTTGATATGGTTGACATGGTTATTGTCCTTGAAAACGCCTTCAGATTCAAGATAACTGAAGAGAAGGAAATACGTGATATCAGAACTCTTGGTGATATACATAACTTTGTTATAAAAAAAAGTAATGAAATTAGGAAGGAGCCAAAATAGTCCTGTATTGTTACTAATACCATGAAAGAAATGTTAAATGCCGGTTATACAAAATATCTCTATTGTACTGATAAATCTGACGGTCTTCCCTCTGTTGATAATAACTACCATAATTGGCATTTTTATATCACCGTTTGCATTTGTCTGTTTTAAATTATTTGGACGAACCGGCACTGTCAGGATTATCAGGTTTTTTGTATGGGTATATGGCAGGGCGTGGCTGGCAATCGTTAAGCCGTTCACCGGTCTGGAAGCAACAGGGTTTAAAAAAGGCGATATCCCCACGCCGTGTATTATAGTCCTTAATCATTTTTCGTTTTTTGATACCTTTTTTATGGGTATTCTTCCCTTCAGTAATGTATGCTTTGCCATACGTTCCTGGCCTTTTAAAATGGCATGGTATCTTCCCTTTATGAAACTGGCGCAATACCTGGATGTGGAGAGTCTTTCCTGGGATGAAATACTCAGGGCATCTCGAAGGGTTTTGATGAGCGGAGGGATCCTTTTATTGTTTCCGGAGGCACACCGCAGCCGTGACGGCAGGATCGGCCGTTTTTATTCAGGGGCCTTTAAAATTTCAGTTGCAACAGAATGCCCCATTGTGCCTGTCTGCATTACAGGTACGAATGAACTGTTACCGCCGGGAAGATGGTATTTGAAGCCGGCAAAAGTCAGGCTGAAGGCATTGCAACCGGTGTATCCTGATGCCTTTCAGGGAGAGAATGGACATATCGAAATGCGAAAATATGTCAAATCCATTATTTCTGATGAACTGGAAAGGATGAGATAATTGTCATGGATACGAATCTAAAATTACCCATGCCTGCGGAGTGGCTGGTCCCTCACAGGCCGCCTTTTCTACTGGTAGATCGTCTGCTGGAATTTACCGGCCAGACCGGAGTCGTAGAGTCGGTTCCTGCTCCTGATAATCTGTTCCTTGATGAGGACGGTTACATGGAGGTAATTGCAATGATTGAGATTCTGGCACAGGCGGCGGCTGCTGTAAAAGGTTACAGTGATTTAAAGAATGGCAGGCAGATCAGAAAAGGCTTTCTGGTTGATGTGAGGAATTTTTATTTCAAAGAAAGATGTTACAAAGGCGACATAATCCATGTCAGGGTTGAAATAGCAAAGTATTTTTCCGGTTTCTCTGTCATCAACGGGTATCTTGAATCATCAGGAAAAGAAGTAGCCTCAGGCACTCTGAAACTATGGGTGCCGGATGAGAGCGATGAATAGTTTTTTTCATACCGGGGATTATATGCTCAGACACATGTTTATACTTACAACCATCCTTTTCCTGTTATGTCCCTCTATTTATGCCCTGGGCAGTGAGTCGGATATATTCGCGGAAAGTGATAAAACTGATGCCATTCTGTCTCGCATCAAACAGGCCTCACAAAAGATTGAAACGCTTACCGGTGATTTCATTCAGAAAAAACATATTGAAATACTTAAGGATATGCCTGATTCACATGGCAGATTATTTTATCGGAGTCCTGACAGGCTGCGCTGGGAGATCACTGATCCTGTTATCATGGGTTTTGTTATTAACGGTGAACGCGGCAGAAAATGGCACGGCAAAAGTGGCAGATCCAGAAGATTTGATGTTCGTGAAGACCCTGTAATATCAGTAATATCAAATCAGGTCTTTTCATGGGCAAGGGGTGATTATGATAAATTGAAGGACGGTTATAATGTCTCGGTCATCAGCGAATGCCCGGTCGAAATCCGGCTTGTTCCCCTGTCCCCTGTAGAAAAGAAATACATCGACTCCATAATTCTGGCCTTTTCCAAGAATGAGGACCATGTAAACCGCATTGAAATTATCGAAAAAAGGGGAGGAACAACGCAGATTATTTTCTCAAACATGATTATCAATGCTGAGATTCAAGAGGACATATTCTAATGGGCTCCTTTGATATATTTCGTCATCTGTATCTGTTTTTCTCAAAAAAAAGGGTAATACTTTTTCTCTGCACGGGAATAATAATAGCCCTTGGTTTTTATTATATTGGTAAAATAAAACTATCCGAGGACATCAAATCACTTCTTCCTGATAACCGGGATGATTTTTTGCTGGAGTTCAACCTCCTTCAGAAAACTCCCTTTATGCATAAGATCATTATCAATCTCAAAGATGAATCCTTTGAATCCAGGGAAGATCTTTCGAATATTGCAGATGAATTTGGGAAAAATATACTCTCTTCCCCATTTATAACCAGTGTCATGACAGGGCCCGTGGAAGACCGGAATCTGGATCTTTATTCTTTCATTATAAAGTCTCTTCCGAACCTCGTAAACGCAGATGATCTTGAGAAAATAAAGACCGGGCTTACTGATGAGAATATCCGGGAACTACTTACGGAAAAATATTCCAGACTTTTTGCGCCGGAAGGGGCGCTGCTTGTTGAAGATTTCCGGATCGATCCGCTGGATCTGAAAACCCTGATTCTAAGAAAACTTAATTCACTAAACATCCTTCCTGAAGCCAACCTTGAAGATAACCATTTTATTGACCGGTCAGGCAGGAATATACTGCTCATAGCCGATACAAACGTAGAGGTTACAGATACTTCAAATGCAGAGAAGATGCTTGCCGAACTGAATGATATTAAGGAAAAGATCGTTCCTGAAGATATCGATATGTATATTCTGAGTCCCCAGAGTTATACTGTTGCCAATGCTCAGGCTATTAAAAAGGATCTTTTTGTTGTTCTGTCGATCTCATCTCTCTCACTGATTATTCTTTTCTTCCTTTTTTTAAGAAACTGGAGAGCCTCTTTTGTGCTGTTAATATCCTTTGCGTCTTTTGCAATTGCACTTGCGGGTGTATCACTCCTCTATGCGACCGTATCGGCAATCACCATAGGTTTCGGGTCAGTTCTTCTGGGCCTTTCTGATGACCTGAGCCTTCACGTATATTTTGCACTAAGAAAAAAGGATCAAAGACATGAGACCTCTGCCATAATGTCAGAGGTCTCACGCCCTGTTTTATATGGTGGGCTCATTATAATATGCTCATTATCCTTACTGCTGTTTTCCGATCTGCCGGGACAGCGGCAGCTTGGGGCCTTTTCAATAATAGGGGTTATTGTATCCCTTGCCCTTACCCTGATTCTCCTTCCCCAGATGATGCAGGCATCATCCTTAAAAACAACCCGGAATAACAGTATAGTGCTTATCAGGGCCAGGGCGAACAGGCCCATGTTAACCATGTGCCTCTGGGTTGTTCTGCTGGCAGTCTGCCTGTGGTCAGGACGCCAGATCAGTTTTGACGGTGATCTCAATAAACTGAATTATAAATCCGGACAACTCCTGAATGTGGAAAGCCATATTAAAAAGACCTGGGGTGATCTGCAAAGCAGGGCAATGATCTTTTCAGAGGGTGAAGATCTGGAATCGGCTCTTATTGTAAATGAAAGACTGTTTCAATATCTTTTAGAAAGCACTGGCGACCGGTCCATAATCAGTGTTGCGCCTGTCATGCCATCAATAACTTCCCAGAAAAAGAATATTGCCGCATGGAAATCCTTCTGGGCGGAAAACCTTGCAACAGCAAAATACCTGCTTAAAAATGAGGGAAAGAAGATTGGTTTTACTGACGATGCATTTGATCCTTTTATCAGATCTCTTGACGCCGCGTCCGAATTGATAACACCGGAGGCTTTAAGGAATACAGGAATTACAGAGTTGCTTGATTCCCTGATTATTTCAGACAATGACAGAATCAGAATACTTACCCTGGCGCCTGACACCGATGAGATAACCGCCCTTCTTAAAGACCCGGACTGCCCTGATGGAGTAAGGTTTGTGTCTCAGGGATTTATCGGGGACATGATCAGA
This sequence comes from uncultured Desulfatiglans sp., assembly GCA_964547435.1. GTDB lineage: Bacteria > Desulfobacterota > DSM-4660 > Desulfatiglandales > HGW-15 > CAZJOB01. The sequence continues at coordinate 7,052 of CAZJOB010000004.1, forward strand.
AAAACAGTGGGATATGACTTTACACGTTTTATAATCGGGGCACTGCTTGTTATTCTGCTCCTCCTGATCCCGCTTTTCAGGGATGTCAAAAAGGTCATGTTAAGCATGGTTCCGGTTGTTACCGGATTAATATTCATGCTGGGAATTATGAGTTTTTTTAATATAGCGTTTAATATATTTAATGTGATTTCCTCTATTCTTATTATAGGTCTGGGTATTGATTATGGTATTTTTATGGTATACAGATGTTCTGAAAAATATGAACATGATACTGATACTGCTGTTTTATTATCAGGATTAACAACAATAACCGGCTTTGGAGCCCTTGTATTTGCCCAACACCCGGCATTGTATTCCATCGGGGTGACTGTACTGCTTGGAATCGGCGCTGCCATACCTGCGTCGATTTATGTGATTCCGGCCCTGTACAGGATTTTTGAGGGAGGCAGCAATAAAACAGCATAAGACAATGAGAGAGACACATGCGAAAACTGATAGACGCTATTGAAAAATCTTCAATTGAACCTGCACGAAAATGCAGCCCTTCGGGAATAGAAAAACTATATTGTTTTGACAATCGATTTATCGGATTTTCCGGCCACTTTCCCGGTTATCCTATCCTTCCGGCCGTCCTGCATCTGCTTCTGGCGCAGTTGCTTATTGAGGAGCAGAAGGGATTCAAAATCAGGGTGAGATCCATAGAAAAGGCAAAGTTCCTGTCAGAGATTAAACCCGGTGACAGAATAACTGTTCAGTGTGTTGATGCGGATACAGGCGCCGGGCAAAGGAGCAAGGTTAAAATAACTTCGGATGGAAAGATCCTTTCAATTTTTAACATGCATTTCCGCTCGATGGAGGAGAATATATAGTGTTGAGGCCATATTTTAAAACCCTGAAAGATATCCCTGAACCCCTTAGGTGCAGTGTAGAGAGGAAGGTCAGGTTCGAGGAGGTTGATTCCCTCGGAATTGTCTGGCATGGCCGTTATCCGAGTTATTTTGAAGATGCAAGAGGGGCGCTGGGACAAAAATTCGGCATTAATTATCTGGATTTTCACAGAAATGGAATTATTGCCCCTATAAAAACAATGCACATAGATTATCACAGGCCTTTGACATATCCGGATGCCTTTACCATTGAAGGCATACTGCACTGGTCTGATGCCGCAAGACTGAATTATGAATATGCCATCAGAGACAACAAGGGTGAACTGATGACGACCGGTTATACTGTACAGGTAATGCTGGACCCTGATAAAAATCTGTATATGGTTTTGCCTCCTTTTTATGATGACTTTTGCAGGAGATGGAAGGCAGGTGACTTAAAATAGCCTCTATCTGGATAACAGATGCCAATACCGTTACTCCCTATGGCTGCGGTCTTGAACTTCTATGGAACGGGTTGTTATCAGGAGAAACCGCAATAAAGGAGATTACCCGATTCCCCGTAGACCGTTATTATGCGGGAATGGCTTCATGCATCGATGATCTTGAAAAATCATCAGAAAGATCAATGGTGTATGAGTTGATCGACAGGGTTTTGATCAATGCCGGAACAATTCCTCCTGATACCTTTCTGATAACCGCTTCCACAAAGGCGGGGATCGACAGGATAGTTGAATCACAGGGGACGTCAGCCCGCGACTGCACGGATTGTTTTCCTCCTTTTATCGGAGACTATATTTGCCGGCGATTATCTCTAGAAGGAGATTCGCTTCACATAAGCGCCGCCTGCGCATCGTCAACCGTTGCTCTTGCGAAGGGAGCAGCACTAATAGAAAGCGGAAGATATGATTCCGTGCTGATCTGCTGCTATGATCTTGTTACTGAATTTATCTTTTCGGGTTTTTGCAGTTTACAGGCCATGTCTCCTTTTCCATGCAAACCCTTTGATAAAAAAAGGAAGGGTATGTCAATAGGTGAAGGGGCAGCAACACTGCTGCTTATGAGTGAGGAGAAGGCAGGAAGCTTACATAAGAAACCCCTGGGGGCGGTTAAAGGCTGGGGGGTGACCAATGATGCCACACATATCACAAGACCTGACAAAGAGGGATCAGGGCTTGCGATGGCAATAGATAAATCACTGAAAAAATCAGGGATCACTGCCCATGATGTTTCTGCCATATGCGCCCATGGCACGGGTACATATCATAATGATTTAATGGAGCTTGCTTCATACAGAAAGATATTTGGCAGAAATTGTATTCCGATATTTTCAGTAAAAGGGGCAATAGGACATACCCTTGGCGCGGCAGGCGGCATTGAGGCTGCAATCAGTCTTGCATCCCTTGACAGAAAAATTATTCCCCCTACAACCGGTTTTTCTGACCCTGAGCCTGGAGCCGAAGGGTCTTTAAGTTCAGAACCGGTAAATAAGGAGCTTTCATATATACTTTCCACAAATTCGGGTTTTAACGGTATAAATGCCTCAATCATTATAGGAAACGGAGTCTGCTGATAACATGTATATTACCGGTGCAGGCTGGATGACTGCCGGAGGGGCAGGGAAGGGCAGAGGTGATGCCGTCTTTGATTATAAAGAGGGTGTTTTACCGGATATTCACGGCGACGATTTTCCTGTAAATCCTGTTTTCCGAAAGGGACGTCTGGACCGGTTTTCTTTGCTGGGCTTACAGGCGATTACCAATACATTACTGGACGCGGGTCTCTATGAATGGGAGGAAAAGCGGAATATAGGTGTTATCGCGTCCACTGTTTACGGCTGCCTTGCCACGGATCTTGATTATTATAAAACGGTTATTGATGAAAAGGGCCGTTTGCCTGATCCCAATCTTTTTACTCACACCCTTTCTAACATTTTCATTGGTTATGCAGCTATACTCTTTGGCCTGACAGGACCGAATTACATACTTTATGATAAGAATAATTCAGGCCTTTCAGCCCTGGATTCGGCTATGGAACATATCACTACCGGAGAATGCGATATAATGCTTGCCGGAATATGTGATGTTGAATCCCCTCAGGGGTTTACCTGTATTGATAAATTCAGGCCAGGGGCTGTTTTTATTGTTATTGAGAAAGATCCTTCGGTTGATAAAAAACCTTTCGGAAGACTTTCAAGAGACAGAGCGGGAAAGATTTTATTTAACAACAGCATTATTGATGATATTGAATCATGTTTAAGAGAATGCCTGAAAAATAAAAGGGAAATTTTATGCATATAACGATTATTTATCCGAAATGGCCTAAACTGGAACGACAGACCGAGTTTCATCTACCACCTCACGGGCCGGTTGTTTTTGCGGCTGAAATACCTGAAGACATTGATATAACCTTTATAGATGAAACCTTCCAGGAGGTAGATTACAGCAGGGATACAGACCTTGTTGCATTATCCGTCATGCTTACATGCCAGGTTCCAGGGGCTATTGAAATTGCCAACAGATACCATGAGATGAACATTCCTGTCATATTCGGCGGCATTGCCACTATGCTTCACAGTGAGGAACTCGTGAACCACGGTGATTCAATATTTCTGGGAGAGGTGGAAGGCCGCTTTGCTTCGGTAATAGAAGACCTTAAAAATAACCGGCTGAAAAAGGTCTATGACTACATGAATAATCAGCCTGATATCGGCCTTGTCGGGACAGCCAGAAGAGAGATACTGACCAGTGATTTTTATAACTACCGCGGTGTAAAGATGCTGGACCTTGTTCACGCGTCGAGAGGTTGTAAATTCAACTGTTTTCCATGCTGCGTGGGATATCTTGGAGGAAGGATCTTTCGTCCCAGACCTGTTGACAAGGTAATGGAAGAGATGAGCTCAATTCGGAATAACAGGCTCTTTATTGTGGATAATTCCCTTGCCCAGGATCGTGAATGGCTGAAAGAACTTTTTACCGCAATGATACCGCTGAAAAAGACATGGGTCTCTCACCCCATAATGGATGACGATGAGATACTGAGGCTCGCGAAGGATGCGGGATGCTGGTATGTGTATCAGGCAATTGTAAACACATCAAAGGGTATAAGAAACCGGGTTAAACGGCTTAAAGAAAACGGTATTGGTGTTGAAGGCACCATTCTTCTGGGAACCGATGACCAGACAGAAGATGACATCAAACGACTTGTGGATTTTCTCCTTGAAATAGAACTGGATATGGCCGAATTTACTATCCTGACGCCGTTTCCTCACTCCCCTGTCCGCGCGGAGTATGAGAAGCAGGGACGCATTTTCAGCAATAACTGGCTTGAGTATACATGTGACAGGGTTGTTTTTCAGCCAAAAAAAATGTCTCCTGATACCCTCTATAAGATGTATCACTACGCGTGGGATACCTTCTATTACAACACCAGCCCAAGGTTAAAGATGAGTTTTCTGTTCAAGCAGGCTGTAATGAGTGAAATGGAAAAGGGTTGAGGCCTTTACCCGATTGATGATGAAAAAGTCCCTGTCCATGACCTTTAATTGTGCGGTAAGGGCAGATCATATTGACAGGGACCTGCTCCTGATGATGAAAAAGGCCGGGTGCTGGATGATAAGTCTTGGTATAGAATCAGGTGATCCTGATCTTCTTGCTCAACACCGTCAAAACGTGGATCTTGATATGATGAGAGAAAAAATCCACATGATAAAACAGGCCGGAATCAGGACAAAGGGCCTGTTCATGGTAGGGTTGCCGGGAGAAACCGTGGAGAGTATAAGAAAGAGCATCAGGTTTTACAGGTCATTGCCTATTGATGAAATAAATGTCGCCAAGTTTACACCTTTTCCGGGGACACCCCTGTATGAGAACCTGAATGAAACAGGTGAATTTAATGAAGACTGGGAAAAAATGGACTGTATGAATTTTTTGTTTATTCCAAAGGGATTGAATAAAGAGTTGCTTGAAAGGTATTTTATTAAATTTTATAAAACTCACTTTATGAGGTTTAGAACCATCTGGAACTATATTTCTATGATATGGAAATCACCTGACAGCTGGAAACGTTTTCTGTTTAATCTGAAGGGATTTCTTGCCTTTGCCATAAGTGATAAACGGTTTAGATGATGTCGATTTGAGGGCGATATAAAGGATTATTTTAGGCAGCAATATTGGAAAATAATGATATAAAAATAACAATTCTAATCCCCGTTTATAATCACCCCGAAACCGTCAGGGATGTGGTTATCAACACTATGCAATACCACCCGGAAATTATAGTTGTGGATGACGGAAGTGATCTTGAAGTGGCCGGATTATTATCATGCCTTGATGTTACTGCTGTTTGTCATACCCGTAACATGGGCAAGGGTGCTGCTATTTTAACAGGGGCGTCAAAGGCGCAGGGTCTGGGATTTACCCATATTATTACTATTGATGCAGATGGACAGCATGACCCTTCTGATTTGCCACAAATTGTATCTATGGTGAAGAAAAATCCCAATGCAATTATTGTCGGAAGACGTGATTTTAAAGGTGCAGATGTCCCAAAATCATCAGTATTTGGCAGGAATTTTTCAAATTTCTGGCTTAGGGTTCAGACAGGAAGATCCGTAGGAGACACCCAGAGCGGTTTCCGGGCCTATCCCCTTGCCGTAATCAATGAGCTGACACTTCATGAAAAACACTATTCCTTTGAAGTAGAAGTGCTTGTAAAGGCAATATGGGCAGGGATTAATGTCATCGATGTTGATGTCAATGTCTACTATCCGCCGGGAGATAAAAGGGTCACACATTTTCGGGGGTTTAAGGATAATCTGCGTTTAAGCATTTTAAATACAAAACTGACCATGAGATCCATACTCCCCTGGCCCCATCGGAAAATACTGTTTGATAAAGAGAAAAAAAAGATCGTATCTATATGGCATCCTGTTAATTCTATCAGGGCGCTGCTCACTGAGAATGCTTCACCTGAAAAGATTGCCATTGCAGGCGCTGCAGGTGTTTTTCTGGGGACGCTCCCCCTTATTGCCTGTCATATGGTTGTGATCATTATGGTTGCCAGTTTTTTTAGGCTCAACAAGGTTGTGGCCCTGAGCGCCAGCCAGATTTGCATGCCTCCATTGATGCCGGCCATCTGTATCGAGGCAGGATATTATATGCGAAACGGGAGGTTTCTCACGGAAATATCTCTTGAAACAATCGGCTATCAGGCCTTAGACAGAATCTATGAGTGGTTTCTGGGTTCTCTTTTAATAGGCCCTTTAGCGGGTGTATTAACAGGTATAATTCTATATACTATGGCTGTAATAATAAAAAAAGGCAGACATGGAATCACGCGGCAGTAAAAATAAAAACAAGGAACAAAAACCGTGGACGAGCCGAAGCATAGGTTCTTCTATTCAGCACCGGTTTTTTTATGCGCTTATCCGGATAGGGGGGCGAAGGCTCGCTTACTTTTTTATGTATTTTATTGTGGCATATTATATCCTTTTCAGACCCTCGGTCAGGAAGAAAAGTTATTTCTATCTTTCACACAGGTTCCCGAAAGATAAGATTTTTAAAAGAATTCTGAAAAGTTACCGATTGTCTTCGAGTTTTGCCAGAGTGCTGATTGACCGCGCGATTATCGGTATTCTGGGCAGTGAACAATTCTCTGTGTCATTTGAACAGAAAGAGGCCTTGAAAAATCTCGTCTCGGAAGGCCAAGGGGTTATATTCCTGATGGCCCATGTCGGGTGCTGGCAGGCTGCTTTATCGGCCCTGAGCTATCTGAAGACACGTGTGAACATGGTCATTCGCAGAGAAGAAGGTGATGTCGACAGGCATTATTTTGAGCATCAGTCAAAAGAGTCTCCATTCAACATCATTGATCCTGAAGGTTACCTCGGCGGGACCCTTGAGATGGTAAACGCCCTGAAAAACGGTGAGATAGTGTCTATTATGGGTGATCGTATTTTCGGTAACCCGAAAAATACAGTGGCTGTGGAATTTCTCGGTGAGAAGGCCCTGTTTCCCTTCAGCGCCTTTAAAGTCGCTTCGGCAACAGGAACTCCAGTTGTTGTTCTTTTCACATACAAGAAAGGCGCAAATAATTTTGGTCTTGATCTCGCAAAGGTGATGCATATTCCCGAAAAACGGGGCAGATCAGGTGAAAAATATAAACCCTATGTCGGTGAATATGTAAAAATACTGGAGAATTATACAGATGTGTATCCCTTTCAATTCTTTAATTTTTATGATATGTGGGAACAGCATTAACATTCACTGAGCATGATAATACTTGGACTTTCCTTTATGTCCCGGTTTATGCATCTTCCTGACCTGAGTAAAGAAATTTAAAAGAAATCCTGGAGGTTTTTTTATATGACATTTAGTAACGAAGAATTAAAAAAGATTATTATCAGGGACCTGTTTCTTGAGGATATCACCCCTGAAGAGATAGATGACAATGTCCCTCTTTTTGGAGAAGGCCTGGGGCTTGATTCATTAGATGCTGTGGAACTGGTGGTGATAATACAGAAGCATTTTAATGTTGAAATCAGGGATATGGATGAGGGAAGGGTTGCATTTGAATCCGTAAATTCTCTGGCGTCATTCATCAGGGAAAGACAGAAACCATGAAACATGGTGACCCGGTAGCAATAACCGGAATCGGCTGCCTGTGCGCGTCGGGTAAAACCCTGAACGACAGCATGGAAGCTATTTTTTCAGGCATATGCAGTGCCGGTGTTCCTGAAATTATAACATCTTCACACTCCTCTGCCTACCCTGTCTTTGAAATAAAAGGAGAAATTCCATTAAAAAAATCCCATAGAAATAAAGACATCTCAAGAACCTCCATGCTGGGACTGGCTGCCGCAAATGAGGCGATGAAGAATGCAGGCCTTGATCCTGAAACAGTCCAGGGCCTTAAAGTCGGTGTATGCATGGGAACCACGGTCGGAAGTACCATGAATGATGAGCGATTCTACAGAGAATTTCGCATGGGAAAAGAGCCGGGGATGCTGCCGATAACAAGATATCTGAACAGTAATCCTGCGTCGGTTATCGCCCGGGAATATTCCCTGACAGGCCCGTGCCAGACCATTGTTAATGCATGTTCTTCCGGAACAGATGCCATTGGTATAGGTGCATCCTGGATCAGATCCGGCATATGCGATGTTGTGGTGGCAGGGGGGGCTGATGAACTGAGCAGAATATCATATAACGGGTTTATATCCCTTATGATTACTGATGAAAACATATGCAGACCCTTTGACAGAAACCGCAGGGGACTTAATATCGGGGAAGGAAGCGCGGTGCTGATTCTCGAAGGCATCAATTCATTGGAACGAAGAAAAAGAAAACCAAGGGCGTTTGTGCTGGGTTATGGTTCTGCCTGTGACGGATACCATCTCACAGCGCCTGAACCTAACGGCAAAGGACTAAAGACTGCCATAAAGGACGCCCTTTTATTCAGTGGTATAGATAAAGAGGACATCGCCTTTATAAATGCCCATGGGACGGCTACACCGGACAATGACAGGGTTGAAGGAAGTGTTCTTAAAGAGACTATGGCGGGTATTCCGTTTCTATCAACCAAGGGATATACGGGCCACACCCTTGGAGCTGCAGGGGCCATAGAGGCGGCATTTACTGTCGCGTGTCTTGAATCAGGCAGGATTCCGGCAAGCGCGGGTTTTGCTGAACCTGACCCTGAGCTTTTAATTTCACCTGTTGACAGGAACACCGATATTACAGGCAAGGCGGCCCTATCGGAATCACTTGCCTTTGGAGGCCATAACTCTGCGCTTGTGTTGAGTGTTGAGGGTATCTGATATGGGTATCAGTATAAACGGAATAGGCGTTATCGGCGGTTTTGGTTCGGGTATTGATGACCTTGCAGCCTGCCTCAATTCCGGCTCTGTTCCTCTGAAAAATGTTTCAAATACAGTCTGTTCTGAAGGGTTTTATCCTTCCTACAGGGCTGATACCTCATGCCTTATGGAATTTGTATCCAGACGCGAATTGCGAAGAATAGATCATTTTTCACAGATAGCCCTTGCAGGGGCTTTTCTGGCACTCGAAAATGCCGGAATTGATTCCCTTGAAAAAAGCAGGACAGGCCTTGTTATCTGCTCGGGTTACGGGTCGGTAAAAACAACTTTTTCATTTCTTGATTCCATAATAGACAGCGGTGACCAGTGTGCATCACCGACACTCTTTTCCAATTCAGTGCATAATTCCGCTGCCGGTCATATATCCATACTGCTGGGGCTTTCCGGCCCATGCCTGACCGTAAGCCAGTTTGATATGTCGGTACATTCAGCGCTTCTCAGCGCCATAATGTGGCTTGAGGAGGGAAGGGCTGATCAAATACTGTTCGGAGCTGTTGATGAAAGCTGTGAGGTAATCGAATACTGCTATCAGGGGTTCTTCGGAAAAAGAGAAGATAATTTAATGAATCCTCTCAGGCCTGACAGGCAGAGTGCTGTGCCGGGAGAAGGCGCTGTGTTTCTTCTGCTTTCAAAAGAGAAGACATCCGGCATATATTATGGCTCCATAGAATCTGTCAAGGTGGGGAGTATTTCTGAAACGGGTAAAACCCTCTCGAAAAATTCATTCTTTATTTTAAATGCCGATGGACATAGAGAATGTGATAGATTTTATGCTGACATAATCCCCGATGGTTCCATAACCACATGCTATACCCCATTGTACGGCTCACTGCCGATCGGCCCGGCCTTTGACATGGCAATTGCCGCGCTTTGTATCAGCAAAGGGAGGGTTTTCCCTTCCCCTAAAACAGTTGTTGATTCGGCAGGTTTTCAAGTGATAAAGAAAGCGCATCTGCTGGATGGCAACCATATCTCCTGTATAAAGATAGGAAGGCAGGGTGAACTGGGCATAATTAACATTTCAAATAACTGTTAATATGGATAAGGGGTAACAGATGAAGAAAAGGAAACATGCCGGGATTGTAAAAAATTTTTTATTGATACTAGCGATCATGATGATTTCAAATGATGTTTTTGCTGAAGAAAATGAAGGACATTATATTGCAACAAAATATGGAATATCCGCTGTCGCGGGAAAGACCTATGATCCTGCCAATAATATAAACTTTTACATGGTTTCAGGTTTCGCCCTGTATGATTATGAAAAGGTCTGGAAGCACAAGGCCCCGGATGGGCTCAGATTTAAGGTGGAGGGCAGCATCGGCGCTGCGCATGATAGAAAGACCCGTCTGGTATCATCGGCGAATATTTTTGCGGTGTATTATCCTGGCCTGTTTGAGACCCCGGTTTTTAAACCCTATATAGAAGGCGGCATAGGTGTTATCTATACGGACTTTCAGGTGATGGGCCAGGGGTTAAGGTTAAATTTTAATCCGCAGCTCGGAGTGGGAACAGATATCAGGACCGGATCCAATGACACATTATTCTTCTCTCTGAGGCTCCATCATATATCAAACGGGGGGCTGAAGGATGAAAACAGGGGTATTAATTCAGTGATGTGTATGCTGGGGTATTATTTTTAATAAGATCAGCCTAAATGCCTTATTAGGAGCGGTATATTATGGATGCCTATTATCTTATTTTTACCGGGTGTATTGCTGAAGGAACAACTCATAAACAGGTTAAGGAAAACCTTCTTCTACTGGGTTGTCCTGCTGGGAGCATTCAGCATTTTTTTGCTGGAAAACCGCTGGTATTGAAAAAAAATCTGCCGTTAAACAGGGCCGAAGCCATGGCAAAGATGTTTGCCCAGGCGGGGGCATTGTGCAGAGTGCAAAAATCAGGGCAGATATTGAAAAATGACGACCTGACGGAAAATTTAAATGCCGGAGAAAAACAGTATAAAGTGGTATCACCGGTAATCGGACCTCCCAGTCTCCATTTTGCTCCTATGCAGAGTCCTTTTTTGACGGCTGCTGAAGGCGGCCTCAACATCAATCGAAAGGACAAGACTTTTATCTCCTTCGAAGATATCTCGCTTCTGGCAATGGTGTATGATTCAGGCCGGTCAACAACACAGTTTCGGTTGCTGATTTTTATAAGGCAGCAGAATCGGCCATATGCAGTTGACGCGCACAAGATTGCCTTCTCCGAATTTCCCGAAGTCAAGGGCGACAGATTGCTGTCGTCCTTAAGGCTATTCCTAAAGTTTTTGCTGCAGAAAAACTCAAGTATAATGATTGACGAAGAGAGCCTTGCATTTTTAAAAGGCGGACGTCCCAGAGAGACGATCAGGGATATCAACGTCCTTTCCACAGCCCTTGCCGCATTCATACAGGAAGATGCGGAGAAAGAAAGACCCGCAGTACGGAAAGAACCTTCAAAGCCAATTCAACCGGCGATTGAAATCGGCATATACCGGACCCGGGCGAAGGGCGTTTGTAACGAATCTTTTGAAGAACCGGTACTCGAAGCATCACAGGCGGATTCTGACCCGGACAAGGTGTTTGAAAAAGCCGCATACCGAAAGATGGCAATAATATACTCTGTCCTGTGCCTGTTTTTCTGTCTGGGTACGATTTCATTTATTTCAAACGGGGGCAGGCCGAAGGTTTCATCCTACTCTAACTTAACGACATCAGTATCACCTATGTACAAAGAGACGCCTGAATTTAAAAAAATGAGTGAATCCCTGGAATACAACCGAAAAATGGCAAAGGTGACTAATGTCGTGGGAATTATCATATTCGCGCTGCTCGCGATTTTCTTTTTCCGAAAGGCATTTAACAACTGGACAAGATATAAGAATCCGTAAATAATGGACCTATTTCCTCATTGTATTCGAGGGGATAATTATATTGACACTCTGTCTTAATTTCCCTATTCTCGGTAAAAAAATGAGGGGTTTTTCATCAATAAAAACCATGCCATGTTCCTTGCAAAAGGCTTATCAACATTTCTTTGGGAGGGTGTCTTATATGAAAAGAATAGCACTGTTGTTTACGATTATCTGTTTTATGGCGCTGGTAATGATCCCATCTGCCGGCGCTGAATGCACGCGTGAATCACTCAAGGGTATCGCGGATAAATACTTTGCAGCTCTTCAAGCGCATGATCCCTCAAAGGCGCCTATTGCCAAAAATGCCAGATATACAGAGAACGGCATTGAAAAGGCAATCGGTGAGGGTTTCTGGAAGACCGCCGGAAAGACGCTTATGAGGCGGGACCTTATAGACACCAAAAAATGCGGGACTCACAGCAATGTGGTGATTGAAGAGCCTTTGGATTCTTCGATCCTGGGCCCCCCGGGGATGAGCCTGCCCGGTGTGGAACCAAGGAAGATGCCTGCAGAAGGCACCCCTCGCCCGATAATGTACGGGGTCCGCCTCAAGGTGGAAAATGACAAGATTACCGAGATTGAGGCCTTTATCGCCCGTGAACATGAATTTGCCTTTAATGTGGAAAGCCAGCTTGAGACAAAGGACCAGGACTGGGAAAGCATTCTTCCTCCTGAAGAGAGAAGTTCGCGACTGGCAATGATGGCCGCGGCTGACGACTACTTTGATATGTTTGCGGCCGAACCGGATGTTCATACACCCTTTGCCCGTCCCTGTGACCGGTGGGAAAACGGTCTTCAGACCACTAAGAGCGGAATGTCCACGCTCGCCGGAGAAGACGGCAAGGCAGCCGCGATGCAGGATCATGACTGCACGCCCAAGGGCCTTGTCATTTCAAACCACGGCCCCAGAAGATTCCTGGTTGATGTGGAATCCGGGCAGGTGGTCGCGCTTATGCATTTTGCCGGCGGACTTCCTGATTTTCATGTGTTCAAGATGAGAAACGGTCAGGTTTATCTGATCAATGCAGTTATTGGCGCAGGATGCCCCAGCATGGGATGGCCTGATGAACCTGCATGCAAGTAAAAACTGTTGAACTCGTAAAAGGTCGATTTTCTTTGTTTGTCATTCCCCGGCTTGTTGAAAATCCCGATGCTGTTTTCGGGGATCGATTAATCCAGTAAATTAAGGCAATTATGGATTCCTGCACTCGTATCCAGTGCGGGGCAGGCTACAATCGCGGGGATGATGTTATTTGGACTTCCAAAGAAGTCGGTTTTTGCTTTGTTGGAAAGGGCTATTTTTTCCCCATTTGGAAAAGAGCCCCTATTTCCCCCTTTGAAAAAGGGGGCAGGGGGATTTAGCTGAGGTTCTTGCCGATATATTATGGAATAGAAGCTTGATTGTTGCAAAGGCAAAATCCCTCCCCGCCTCCCTTTAAAAAGGGAGGGGTAGACTCTTCATTTGCTCAGGGTGACAGGCATGGGCACGGCTGTAGATTCTTGCTTGGTAAATTTTTCAATTAAAGCAGGTCATTAAACCTTTGAGAAATTCGGATTGATCCATGTTTTTCCAGTGGCCTTTCACCGAGGTCAAAAAAGACCTCGTTTCTTATAGATTGTCGCGAAGCGGCATAAAAACTGGCACTTGTTTATAAATTGTTGAATTAAAAAACATACAATTTCACCTTCGATGTGAATCGCTTTTTGAATAAGTGTGATCTGATATAATTCAAATCGGGAAAAAATGACCAGAGTAATCCTTAAAAAAAATGAAGAAAAACGTGTAAAGCAGGGCCATCTCTGGATATTCAGCAATGAAATACTTAAAACAGAGGGCGCTCCGGGCAATGGCGATCTTGTCAGTGTAATCGATTTTCGCGGCAATTTTCTGGGCGCCGGTTTTTATAATGGGAATTCGCTTATTGCCGTGCGCCTTATGTCAAGGATTCCGGTCGAGGATCTGAAAGGGCTGATAGAAAAAAGGATTCTTTCCGCGAATGAATTCAGAAAAAAGGTGTATTCGTCGAGGGAATCATACCGGATGGTGTTCAGTGAAAGCGATTTTCTGCCGGGATTGATCATTGACAGGTATAACAATACCTATATCCTGCAGATATATTCTGCGGGCATGGAGAAAAACCTGGATATCATCCTGAATACTCTGAGAAATGTCTTCAACGCTGAGCGCATTTTTACAAAACATGATGAATATTTTCGAGAGCTGGAGGGATTGTCACCCGATAATGATGTCTATTTTGGCGCGCCGGAAAAGGAAATTATTGATGATGGAAAGATCAGGTATGAGATAGATCTTCTAAAAGGACAGAAGACCGGTTTCTACTTTGATCAGTGCGACAACAGGGAATTTTTCGGCAGGTTCTGTGCTGGCAGAACCGTGCTTGACTGTTTCTGCAACTGCGGCGGATTTGGCCTTCACGCGGCGGCAAACAGTGCTCAGGGGATCACCTTTGTGGACTCCTCCTTTGCTGAAATCTCAAACGCGCAAAGGAATTTCGCGCTGAATAATCTCTCGAATAAGGCGGAGTTTATTTGTGAAGATGTCTTTGATTTTCTTGAAAGGTCTGGCCGTGAGAAAATGAGATTTGACATAGTCAATTTAGATCCGCCGGCCTTTGCGAAAAACAGGAGGAGCCTTCCATCCGCTGTTAAGGGCTATGAAAAACTCAACCGCCTGGCAATGGAGATTTTGATTGAGGGCGGGCTGTTATTTACCTCCTCATGTTCCCATCATTTAAAGGAAGACAGGTTTATTGACATTTTAAAAAACGCCTCCATAAAGGCCGGCAGAGAGATTCGACAATTCTGTTTTAACAGCGCTTCCATGGATCATCCCCGGCTGCCGGCAATGGAAGAGACCATGTACTTGAAGTTCGCAGGGTTTTATGTAACATAAGAACATATATGTGAAGTCTCTTTAACGCTTGTCTTTTGCATAACATTATCTTATGGGGGAATCAGTTCAATGGAAATAAACGGCGTTTACATAGAAGACACATTCGCAGAGGCCTTTGGAATGAAGGCGGCGGGAATAATAATCACCGCGGTAAATGAAAAATGGGCCATTACAGCGGCTGATGTATCAACAGGCTATGCAACATCCATAATCGGCTGCGGGTGTGAGGCGGGAATAGATATAACGCTGCCGGCTGAAGAGACCCCTGATGGCCGTCCCGGTGTCAGGGCGCTTTTTTTTGCCATGTCAACCGAGGCTATGGAAAAACAGGTCATGAACCGCATCGGACAGTGTGTACTGACCTCTCCCACATCGGCCTGCTTCAATGCCCTTGATTCAGATAAAAAGATAAAGATCGGAGACAAGTTAAGATTCTTCGGTGACGGATTTCAGAGCAGCAAGCTGATAGATAACCGGCGTTTCTGGCGCATCCCTGTAATGGATGGGGAGTTTCTCATGGAAGAAAGCTACTCCATTATAAAGGCAATAGGAGGCGGCAACTTTTTTATTCTGGCGGCGGATCTTGACTCAGCGCTTGCTGCTGCTGAAGCTGCAATAGAAGAGATGAAGAAGGTTCCGGGAGTGATAATGCCTTTTCCGGGGGGAATTGTAAGGAGCGGAAGCAAGGTAGGTTCAATCTATAAGGGCCAGAAAGTATCGGTCAATACGCCATATTGCCCTACAATCAGGTCAAGGGTGGAATCAAACCTGCCTGAAGGAGTAAACGCAGTGTTCGAGATAGTCATCGATGGCCTTAGCGAAGAGGCAATCTCCGAAGCAATGAAAAGAGGAATAATCAAGGCGTGCAGGCCCGGCATTGTACGAATTTCAGCGGGTAATTATGGTGGAAAGCTTGGGAAGCACCATTTTCATTTGAGAAAGCTATTAAAATTAACAAAATGAACATCGAATATCGAACTTTGATTTGACAGGGAGAAATGTATAATTATGACAGGCATGAACAACCTGGCATTTGATATGGCCATGAAAATGGCGGCTGATGCCGAGGATCTTAATATTCGGGCTGAAAAGCTTGAATGCGGGGCCACTGTAATTGACGCGGGGGTGAATGTTGGCGGATCCCTTGAAGCCGGAAGACTCTTCGGCGAGATATGCATGAGCGGCCTGGCTAAAATTGAATTCTGCGATCTGCAATATAATGAGTTTTCCATACCCGGCGTAAAGGTCGCCACAAATTCGCCTGTGATGGCATGTATGGGTTCTCAATACGCGGGATGGGCCATAAAGGTTGATAGAGATGAAAAAAAACCATTTCAGGCAATGGGATCAGGACCGGCCAGAATACTGCATCACAGGGAGGAACTGCTCAAAGAACTCGGCATATCGGAAAAGGCCGATAAAACAGTCCTCCTGCTTGAAAGCAGAAAACTTCCGGACAATGAAGTGGCCACGTGGGTGGCTGAAAGATGCGGCGTCTCTCCTGAAAATGCGATTATTCTTGTTGCTCCGACTGCCTCCACCGTGGGCTCTGTTCAGATAGCGGCCCGGATCGTGGAAACAGGCCTTCACAAGATGCATGAGGTCGAATTTGATATCAGGAAGGTCATATCAGGCACAGGAGTTTGCCCGGTGGCGCCTGTGGCTGAAGACGACCTTATGGCAATAGGCAGGACAAATGACGCAGTGCTCTTTGGCGGAAGGGTCTGGTACAAAGCAGAATCAGGGCCGGAAGCCATTGAAAAGGTAATAGATAAGCTCCCTTCTTCCGCGTCTGATGACTATGGCGCCCCCTTTTTTGAGCTTTTCCGGGCCAGCGGATATGATTTTTATAAAATTGATCCCATGTTATTCAGCCCTGCTGAAATAACCATAGAAGACACCATAAGCGGCAGGACGTTTCATGCGGGAAAGGCTGATCCAAATCTACTTAAAAAGGGGCTTTTTTCGTGAATATCGCTATCCTGGGCAAGAAAGACGCCTTTTACACCACTGCGATTCAACAGGCATTCAGATCAAAAAATATCGAAGCGCCGTGCTTTCCCATAACCTCACTCAAAGCGTCAATAGGTTCAGGCCGGTGTATGTCATCCGGTGATTTCTTTCTTGAAAATTATGACGTCATTCTTGTCAGGGCTATCCCTTCGGGCTCCCTTGAACAGGTCGTATATCGAATGGACGCCCTTCACCGGCTTGAAAACAGAGGTGTCAGGGTAATAAACTCCGCTGAGACAATAGAGAGGGGAGTGGATAAATACTACACATTGACACTCATGGAAGACGCGGGGATAAGGGTTCCCTGCACAATCGTTACTGAAAAATTTGACGACGCCATTTTGGCCTTTGATGAGCTTGGCGGAGATGTAGTTGTTAAGCCTGTTTTCGGTTCAGAAGGCAGGGGCATAGTAAGAGTAACTGACAGGGATGCAGCCTACAGGCTGTTCCGGGCGCTTGAGATGGGGAGGTATGTGTTTTATCTGCAGAGATATATCCCTCATTTTAACAGGGATATTAGAGTGTTTGTTATCGGGGGTAAAGTTACAGCAGCCATGACAAGAATAGGCAGAGACTGGAAATGTAACATAGCAAATGGGGCAGATGCGGAATCCCTTGATCCTGACAGCACAATTCGTGAAATAAGTATCAGGGCAGCGGAGATTCTCAAAGCCGATTATGCCGGGGTTGACTTGCTGCCAGGGGAGGATGGCAACCTCTACTTTACGGAAATAAACAGCATTCCGGGCTGGAAGGGGCTGAAACAGGCCACAGGGTTTGACGCTGCGGAACACCTTGCCGATTATGTGCTGCAAAAATATACCTCATGATGCTTGGAAAGACTATTTAATGGATATTTCTGAAAAGATTGGCCTTGCAGCAGAACTTGCGTGTCTGCTTGAAGCTAGTGCTGAAAAACCCGGCAATGTCACACCAACACATGATTTTATTGATACAAAATATGAGGATTTTCTGATCAGTGCGGCAGCAATAGGCAGGGCCTTCAGGAATGTATCGATCAGTACAGTTGGAGAGACAGTCCTTCAGGCGGTAAAGGATACAAGGGCGCTCACAGGGATCAACACAAACCTGGGGATTATACTGCTCTTTGCGCCGCTTGCCAGGGCCTTTGCATTTTCCGAAGGGAATAATTTCAGGAATAATCTAATATCTGTTTTAAAGGATCTGACAGTAAAAGATGCTGAACTTACATATGAGGCCATAAGAACCGCAGCGCCTGCGGGCATGGGCAGGGTCGCTGAGCATGATGTAAATGATACCAAGGTAACCATAACGCTGCTTAAGGCCATGGAGCAGGCAAAGGACCGGGACAGCATTGCCAGGGAATATGCCACAGGCTATGAAGTAGTCCTCGATATCGGTCTACCTGCCTTCAGACAGAGTCTTGAACTGGGAGCTTCTTTATCTGACTGCATTATCCAGACATTTCTCACCATCCTTTCCGGAGTCCCCGATACGCTGATAGCCAGAAAAGCGGGAGTGGATACTGCAAGGGATGTATCAAACCGGGCGCTGAGAATTATGGAACATGGAGGGGTGTTCAGTGAAAGGGGCAGCAGGGCAATAAAGGGCTTAGACAAATTTTTACGCAGAAGCGAAACATCTTCGGCCCTTTTACAAAGCAATATATTATCCACCACGCATGAGAAGGGCGAAAAATCCTTTGCCCCTGCAAACGCCCTGAATCCCGGCACTACCGCAGACCTGACAGCCGCTGTGCTGTTTGTCTATCTGATGGAAAATGATTTGAAGATTCATGGTTGATGGCTTTTAAAAGTCTTCACGATACAGCACTGTATCCGATTTATTTAATGAGCGCCTTATTTTCTTTAATGCCCTATAAAGCCCTTCCTCATCATTTGGATTCGACACTGCAAGCTGCGCAAACTCTATGCTGGCCTTTACCAGACTGAATGCAGGGGTGTAAATAGCCGGAGAATCTGCTGTTCCCTTCAGTTTATTTGCTTTTTGAGCCAGTTCATCCAGTTCAGGTTTCCAGTCTTTAATCAATTTGGGGGATGATTTTTTTTGTTTTCCGGCTTCTGGTTTCTCAAGACTTTCGATAATTCGGTTATTCTGTTTTGCACTCATATATGTCTCTTTAAGACTCCACTTTATCCCACCGCCAAAAAATATATTGTTAAATTTCAGAAAGCCGTCATAGACAATTTTCCCCTTAAAAGGCAATAAGATCGTGTCAACATATAAGGGCAGATCCGCAAAATGAGTCAACTCTTCGAAACTTTGAGTAAGCCCCAATACTCCGTATACCTCGTCCTTCTGTATAAGGATGGCATATTTGCTTAAGAGCCGTTCAATAAAAAAACTGCCCTTAATGAATTTTTTCCATTCCGAAATAATAGCAAGATATTCTGCTGAAAAATTTTCCGGATTCTCCTGAATAAAAGAATCTATCAACCCTATATTTTCGTAAAGCGCATTGCGAACCATTGCCATTTGTTCGACAGACAATCCATGATAGTCCTCAATACATTTAATATTATGAATTCTGAGTTTTTGATTTACAAAGAATTGAAGCGGCAACATCAAATTATAAAAAAGTCTGGTATCCTGTTCTGAAAGTTTCATCAATTTATCCTTTTGTCATTAATCGCACCTCAAGGTGGTGGATTAATGATGAAATAAATACCCTGCCAAATCAACACTCACTTTCTATTGGCAAGCTGGCGGATTATACCTGGCTGCCTGGCGCGCCTCAAGGCAGAGGCAACGGCGTCACGGCTCCCAAGGTCTGAAAAGTGGACAGGGGTAAAGACCCAACCCCTGCCGTGCCCATAAATTCGATTTATTACTTTATTATCAATGCTTTGCGTGTGTTTTGCCATAATATATTAGACCCAAATTTATATAAGTATTTGTGTCAAAAAACAACCAGTATCAAACTTCATAAAATTATCTCCATATCAGGTTATTGAACAGCCATGACGCTATATCCTTACAATCTCTTCAGCTATCATCTCAGCCTGTTTCAGGATGGTTTCTGTCGCAAGCTTCTGCATATCAGGCGGATAGCCATATTGCCTTAATGTTCTTTTTACAATAACCTTTAATTTTGCCTTAACGCTTTCCTTGATTGTCCAGTCAATGGCAGCATTCGCCCTTACCCTGTCAAAAAGGACAATCGCCAGTTCCCTTAACTTATCCTTGCCCATAACCTCACGTGCGCTTTCGTTATTTGCGATAGCTGTATAAAATGCATATTCAAATTCAGACAGCCCCATTTCTTCAGGTTCTTTGTCCATCTCACGAATATCTTTACCAAGCGCTATCAGCTCTTCAATAACCTCAGCAGCAGTAATAATCTTGGCATGATATCTTTTTATAGAGTTTTGCAGCATTTCCAGTAAGGACTTTCCCTGTATCAGGTTCTTTTTAATCCGCGTCTTTATCTCATCATCAAGCAGCTTTTTTAAAACCTCCAGGGCGACATTTTTATATTCCATATTTTTTACCTCCAGAAGAAACTCCTCTGAAAGTATGGATATATCAGGTTTCTTCAGCCCGGCGGCATCAAAGACATCAATCACCTTATCACTAACAAGGGCCTGATCAATAACCTGCCTGATCGCAGTTTCTACCTCTTCATCTGTTTTGCCTGTTCTTGCTTCAAATTTTACAAGTCTTGCCTTTACAGCTTGAAAAAATGCCACCTCATCCTTAACATCCATGGCCTGTTCATGTGGAACGGCTATTGAAAAGACCTGTGTTAATACAGTTACCTCATTGATATATCGTTTTCTTCCATTATCTAATCCTAATATGTGTTCTTCGGCAGCCAGAATTATAGAAAGTTTTTCTCCAATATCTGCTGTAAAATAATTTTCATAGGCAAAGCCATGGTACATTTGTGAAACAACCTCAAGCTTTTCAAGCATCAGTTGGACAGCCTTTTCCTGGGCAATTGCAGGGTCTCCCTTGCCTCCGCTGTCCGAGTAAAATGCCAGTGCCTTTTTAAGGTCAGCGGCAATACCAAGGTAATCAACGACAAGACCTCCCGGTTTATCCTTATACACCCTGTTAACCCTTGCTATGGCCTGCATCAGGTTATGCCCCTGCATGGGTTTATCAATATACAATGTGTGCATACTGGGCACATCAAAACCGGTTAACCACATATCCCTTACAATAACAAGCCGCAGGTTATCGTCGGGGTCTTTCATCCTGTCTGCAAGTATCCTGCGTTGGGCCTTTGTTGTATGATGTTTTGCCAGATCAGGGCCATCCGAAGAAGCGGATGTCATTACCACCTTAAGCATGCCCCGCCTAAGATCATCACTGTGCCATTCAGGTCTGATTTTTATTATTTCCTTATGCAACTCTGCTGCAATACGCCGGGACATGGTAACAATCATGGCCTTTCCTTCAGGAAAAAGCGCCTGCCGCTTTTCAAAATGATCAACCAGATCCTGCGCCACCTGCCTTATCCGGTTCTCGCTTCCTATCAGGGCTTCAAGCTGGGTCCACTTTGCCTTTGCCTTCTGTGTTTCGGTAAGCTCATCTTGCATTAACTCTTCGTCCAGTTCGGAGACAAGCCTTTTCCCTTCTTCACTCAGGCTTACTTTAGCAAGCCTGCTTTCATAATAGATCCTTACAGTAGATCTGTCCTCAACTGCCTGTGCTATATCATAAATATCAATATAATTACCAAATACTGTCTGCGTGTTTTTATCATCGTTTTCAATTGGAGTGCCTGTAAACCCCAGGTAGGTCGCATAAGGCAGGGCATCTCTCAAATATTTGGCAAACCCATAGACTGTCTTTTTACCGATTACATTACCAGCTTCATCTTTAACATCTATTATCTTGGCCTTAAAGCCATATTGGGTTCGATGCGCCTCATCTGCTATAACAATAATGTTTTTGCGTGGTGACAGTGTCTCATAAACATTGCCTTCTTCAGGTTGAAACTTCTGAATAGTCGTAAAAATTATCCCACCCGAAGCCACTTTTAAGAGCTCTTTCAGTTGATCTCTGTTTTCTGCCTGAACCGGTTCCTGGCGTAATAGTTGTCTTGATGCTGCAAAGGTATCAAAAAGCTGGTCATCAAGATCATTTCTGTCTGTAATAACAACAATAGTCGGATTATCCATTTCAAGGACGATTTTACCTGTATAAAAAACCATGGATAAAGACTTTCCACTCCCCTGGGTATGCCAGACAACACCACCTTTTCTGTCCCCCACTGGCTGAGATTTTACCCCGGTCAGCCCATAACTTTCGGGAGACTCTGCGATCTCAAAAGTACTTGTAATCTCTTTCACCCTGTGACCTGATGCGCGAAAGGTCGATTCGACTGCCCTGTTTACTGCATAATACTGATGATATGCGGCAAGCTTTTTTTCAGTATTAATTGTTATGATGCCAGTATGCTTGTCTTCCTTTTTTGTTTTTTCAAACACGATAAAATGGCGGATCAGATCCAGCAGGGTTTCTTTATTAAGCATACCCTTTATGAGTGTTTCCAGTTGACCGATAAGAGGTGATGCCTCCACTTTACCGTCTGAAGATTTCCAGACCATGAACCTGGAGAACCCGGCGGATATTGACCCTGCCCTGGCTTCGAGCCCATCGGATGCTATCATAATTGTGTTGAAGGTAAACAGGTTTGGGATAGCGTAT